>NZ_FUGD01000133.1 GCF_900162815.1 Psychrobacter pasteurii
GGATGGGCTTGTGCTGAGTGTGGCACATGGCATGATAGAGATATCAATGCTGCTAAGAACATCCTTGCGGTCGGGCTTGACCGTCTAGCTGTAGGAATCCCCTCGGTTTAGCGAGGGGAGGAGGTCAATGTTTCGCCTTGTTTTAACAAGAATTTTAACAGTTTTTTTGTCTTTAAACCTAAAAAAATTTATTGACTGCCTATCTCTGTTTTATGAGCCTTAGCCCAAACCTGTTATAATGTCTTTTAAATTATCATTCCATTTTTAATTCTTATTATTACGCCCTTTATTGTGGCGACTATCGCTTCTTTCGTCCTTTTAATATAAACAGATTATAAGAGAAACCTTATGACACAGACTGCTGCAAATCGTCCTGTTCGTACTCGCATTGCCCCTTCTCCAACGGGCTTTCCACACGTAGGCACAGCTTATATTGCCTTATTTAACTTAGCATTCGCTAAAGCAAATGGCGGCGAATTCATTTTACGTATCGAAGACACCGACCAAAGCCGCTCTACTGAGCAGTCTGAAAAAATGATTTTGGACGCTCTACGCTGGGTAGGTCTAGATTGGGCAGAAGGTCCAGACAATGGAGGTCCGCATGCGCCATACCGTCAAAGCGAGCGCAGTGACATTTATAAAAAATACGCCCAAGAGTTGTTAGATAAAGGCCACGCTTTCCGCTGTTTCTGTACCCCAGAAGAATTAGATGAAATGCGTAAAGAGCAGATCGCCCGTGGTGAAAACCCACATTACGATGGCCGCTACGCCAATTTCCCAAAAGAAGAGTCTGACAAATTAGCCGCTGAAGGCAAGCCTTTCGTTATCCGTATGAAAGTGCCAACTGAAGGTGTTTGTAAAGTGCAAGACATGCTGCGCGGTGAAGTGGAAATTCCTTGGGAACAAGTGGACATGCAAGTGCTGTTAAAAACAGACGGCCTGCCAACTTATCACCTAGCCAACGTAGTTGATGACCACTTAATGGAAATCACTCACGTTATCCGTGGTGAAGAGTGGTTAAACTCTGCGCCTAAGCATCAGTTATTATATGAATACTTCGGTTGGGAGATGCCAGTATTGTGCCATATGCCACTGCTGCGTAACCCAGATAAATCAAAGCTGTCTAAGCGTAAAAACCCAACCTCTATCACCTATTATCGTGATGCCGGCGTGTTGCCAGAAGCGCTACTAAACTACTTAGGCCGTATGGGCTACTCAATGCCTGACGACAAAGAAATCTTCACCCTTGATGAGATGATTGAAAGCTTTGACATCACTCGTGTGTCACTGGGTGGCCCTATCTTCGATATCGAGAAGCTAAACTGGTTGAACGGTGAGTGGCTACGTGCCCTAACTCCAGAACAATTAAAGAACAAAATCTTAGACTGGGCGAATGACTCAGACAAGCTAACCGCCATTGCCGCTGCGATTCAGCCACGTATTCACCTGTTATCAGATGCGGTTAACTGGGGTGGTTTTTATTTCCAGAACTTGCCTAATATTACCGCTGAGAGCTTTGAGCACAAGTCGCTAACTGCTGAGCAAATCATGGAGATCCTACAGATTGCTACTTGGAAGCTAGAAGCGCTGCCTGAGTGGACCGAAGAGAACATCTTTGCCATTTTAAAAGGCTTAAGCGGTGCGATGGATATCAAACTGCGTGACATGATGGCGCCGTTCTTTATCACTATTGCCGGCAGTACCTCATCAACCCCAGTAATGAACTCTATGTATATTATTGGCGCTGATATGACCCTAACTCGCCTGCGTTATGCGGTTGAAGTACTAGGTGGTCTTGGTAAAAAGAAACTGAAAAAACTTGAGAAAACTGCTGCCGATATGCCGGACTTTTTGGCTGCTGAGTAAAACTTAAGTAATCATATTTGTACAAAAAAGCTGAGTATCACACTCAGCTTTTTTTATGCCTACTCTAAAAACGAAACTTGGCTCCTACCCTCTTTTAAACCTCTAGAAATCTTAGCTTACCTACCTTTGACTTCCTCCCCTCGCTAAACCGAGGGGATTCCTACAGCTAGACGGTCAAGCCCGACCGCAAGGATATTCTTAGCAGCATTGATATCTCTATCATGCCATGTGCCACACTCAGCACAAGCCCATCCTCTTATTCGCAAGCCTGCTCTACCTTTTGGACTACTGTCA
>NZ_FUGD01000064.1 GCF_900162815.1 Psychrobacter pasteurii
CTTAATTCATAAATTCACCACCAAGCTTGTTAAAGGCAATGCCTTAATTGTGGTTGGTGATGTTAAATCACGCTCATTTACCAATAAAAAAACCAATCTAGCTAAATCGACATACGATGTAGGTTGGTTTGAACTTAAACGACAACTGGAATATAAATGCAAGTATGCAGGTTGTCAGTTTGAGATCGTAAATGAGAGTTACACTACCCAGACCTGCTCGTGCTGCCACAAAATAAGTGACAGTAGTCCGAAAGGTAGAGCAGGTTTGCGAATAAGAGGATGGAGGTGTGCTGAGTGTGGCACATGGCACGATAGAGGTATCAATGCCGCTAAGAACATCCTTGCGGTCGGGCTTGATCGTCTAGCTGTAGGAATCCCCTCGGTTTAGCGAGGGGAGGAAGTCAATTGGTGACCATCGTCCTTCTAAAAAAAAGCTTAGCCATCAATGTGGCTAAGCTAAAGTGACTAAGCTTTTTTAAGTAAGCTCTTCTGCTTATTATTCTAGCTAAACTAAGCTAATAAGATTAGCTAAAGATAGGTTGTTTGACATTCTTCATAATCAAAGCGAACTGTAGCATCTCATGATGAATGTCTTTAAAAGGGTTAATAATCTGTGCGGTCCAACCAGAACCTAGAGCCGCTTCGATAGGGTTGCCTTTTTTATCCCACATGTGCTCAAGGGTGTAGGTCAAGTTACCTTTTGGTGTCATTACTTCGATGGTATCGCCCACCTCAAGCTTGTTTTTAATCTCTAAAGTTAGTCTCTCAGCTGTAATATCGGTTACTTCAGCGACAAACTGCTGTTGGTCTGTTTTTGATGCACCATATTCATAGTTTTGATAATCGCTGTGTACGTGACGGCGTAAGAAGCCTTCGGTATAACCGCGGTTGGCTAAGCCATCTAAAGCACCGATTAATGACTCATCAAAGGGTTTGCCTGCTACGGCATCATCAATGGCTTGGCGGTATACCTGAGCGGTACGAGCCACATAGTAATGCGATTTGGTACGGCCTTCAATTTTTAAAGAATGGACGCCCATTTGAGTTAATTCAGGCACCAGTTCAACCGCGCGTAAGTCCTTAGAGTTCATGATATAGGTACCATGCTCATCTTCATACATGGCCATTAATTCGCCAGGACGGTTTTGTTCTTCGAGTAACACCACCTCATCGCTTGGTGCTTGGACATAATCATCGCCCATGACCACATCACCGTTTAAGTTAACGGTTTCGATTTGCTTAGCGTCTGGCTGAGTTTGCTGCGTAGGATCGAAGGTTTGTACCGGTACAATGTCACCGGTTTCATTTTCTTCAGCTTTATAGGTGTTGTAGCTCCAGCGGCAAGCGTTGGTGCAGGTACCTTGGTTGGCATCGCGCTTATTAATATAGCCGGATAATAGGCAGCGGCCAGAGTAGGCCATGCAGAGCGCGCCGTGAACGAAGACTTCAATCTCCATACCAGGGACTTCATCGATAATTTGCTTAATCTCTTTTAACGACAACTCACGTGACACGATCACACGGCTCACACCCATTTGCTTCCAGAATTTAACCGTTGCCCAGTTAACTGCGTTGGCTTGGACTGATAGGTGAATCTCCATCTCTGGGAAGTGTTCACGCACCATCATAATCATACCGGCATCTGACATGATCAGCGCATCTGGCTTCATCTCAATTACCGGACGAATGTCTTCGATAAAGGTTTTTAGCTTAGCGTTATGAGCCTGAATATTTACCACCACATAAAACTTCTTACCCAAGCTGTGTGCATAGTCAATACCACGACGAAGGTTTTCCTCATCAAAGTCGTTATTACGTACCCGCAGACTATAGCGCGCTTGACCGGCGTAGACGGCATCTGCTCCATAAGCAAAGGCGTACTGCATGTTTTTAAAGGTGCCGGCGGGGCAAAGTAGCTCTGGGCTGCGCGGTGTTTGAGGGTTTTGATTTGATTGAGTCATGACCTTACCTATATTTTGACCAGCCATAATCGCTGGCTGGCTCTGGCTTTGTATGTGTGTTAACAGGGATTGGAAGCAGGTTATATGCTAGGGAGAAAGGCATATTATAAGCCAAATGGGCTTGTCATTAAATATGTTAGAAGTTGTAGTTCATGTTTGGGGAGATGTGGGTTAGTTGTGAGTTAGAAAAGCCCAATCAAAACATTAATCAAAGCACCGCCTAAGATGAGCCAAACAAACATGACAGCAGCTAGGATAAGTGGCTTGATACCGGCTTGCTTAACGGCACTAAAGTGAGTGGTAAGACCCAAAGCAAACATTGCCATCGTCAGCAATAGATTGTCCAACTCAATCATGCGCTCGGTAAAGCTTTGGATAGTTGGGGTTGGTGAGGCCAAAAGTAGAGAGTTCACAGCAACCATAGCGATAAACACAAAGGCAAACCAGGGTACATGAATTTGTTTTAGTCGCTGGACCAAAAGTTGTAGCTTACTAGGCTGACTCTGATCACGGGCTGTAGCGTTTAATCTGTTCTGCGTACTTTTAGTATCTTGGGCATCAGTAGTAGTGATAAAAATAGATAGCAGTAACAAGAAGGGTGCGAGCATCATCACCCGGATCATTTTAGTCACCACTGCCGTATTACCGACTTCAGGGTTGATAGCATTACCGGCGACTACCACCTGCGCCACTTCGTGAATGGTGGATCCGATATAGACTCCATAGTGCTGGGCATCAATAATGCCTGCAAGCCAGCCCATCTGATACAACATGGGGTATAGCAGCATAGATAAAGTGCCGAATACTACCACGGTAGCCACAGCGATGGTCACTTTGTGGGATTCCGCTTTAACCACAGGCTCGGTAGCAATTACCGCAGCTGCACCACATATACTAGCGCCTGAGCCGATAAGTAGGGTTGTGGTTCGATCCATTTTCAGCCATTTTGTCCCTAGTAAGTAGGTAATAACAAAGGTAGAGCTGAGTACCAAAGCATCAATAGCCACAGCAGACAATCCCACGCTGGCTACTTGAGAAATGGTAATCTTAAAGCCGTATAACACAATGGCCAAACGCAGTATTTGAGCTTTTGAAAAAGTGACACCAGCGGCTAACGGTTGGGCAATCTTTGGATAAAGAGTGTTGCCCAGCACCATACCTATCAAGATAGCTAGGGTTAAGGAAGACAAGCCCAGTAGCTTACCATCAGTCCAGTCTTGAATACGGTCATTGAGCCAAATACTGGCCAAGCTGCCCATCAATACTATCAGCAGTCCCAATAAATGATCCCGCTTTGGAAGATAGCTGCCTAACATCTTGTTTAATAAGGCAGGCGTAGTGAGTCGGTTTGAGGCTCTATTATCTCGACTGCACTGAGTGGAATGGGTTTCAAATGGGGCATGATGGGCTCTCATGGGATCACTCGCTTGCTTATTAAAAGGCTTACTTAAGCTTATGACTATCAAAGCTAAGCTATTTAAGAATTACTATATTCCATTGTTGTATATTAATAAAACAGATTGATTAGATAGTTTTTATCGATAAAATAGGTTAGTGTGTATTTACTAACCGCTTATAGTATTCCTATCACTCCTATAAGGCCTTAAACATGCCAGCCTCAACCTCCAAGCAGCCCAAGGATGTCCATTCTTTAAACATTGGGCAGGCTTTATTACCAAAAATCACCTTAAAGCAGCTGTCGGTATTTATCAGTATCTACCAGACCGGCAGTACCAGTGCCGCCAGTGAGCAGCTGCATTTATCGCAGTCAGCGGTGAGCAGCGCATTAACTGAACTAGAAGATCGGCTAAAAATACCTTTATTTGAGCGGATAGGGCGGCGTTTGCATCGCAATGACAATGCTCAAGCCATTTATATTCAGGCTCAAGCCATAATGAGCCAATGCCTAACTTTGGAGCAGTATCATCAGTATCAAGCTGGCCGTATCCATATCGGCGCCAGTACTACGATTGGCAACTATGTGCTGCCGTCTTTGATTCAGCAAATTTATGGCGACAGCCCTGAAGCGAAAATAGAGTTTTTTATTGGTAATACGCGAGATGTGGTGGCTGAGGTTGAGCAGTTAAAAGTAGACATCGCTTTGGTAGAGGGCATGCCAAGACCGACTGACAGCAAGTTGATTGAACAAAAAGCTTGGCGCCATGATAAGTTAATTGTTTTTGCCAAAAAAGACAGTAAGTGGCTAACAGGTATTGAAGCTAAGCAGAAAGCGAATAATGCTAATGATAAAAATGAAATGCCCAGTTATCAGCTGACCACCAAACAACTGGCTAAAATTCCACTATTGGTGCGTGAGCCTGGGTCGGGGACAAGACAAGTCATTGACGAGCAGTTACTACAATATATGCCGCAAGCTGAAGTAGTAATGGCCATTCAGCAATCAGAAGCCATCAAAAATATGGTCAAGGCTGATATCGGCTTTGGCTGTCTGTCACAGCATGTGATTGAAGCAGATTTAGAGCAGGGCAGTCTAATTGCGATAGATATTAAAGAGATTGATTTGCAGAGGGTGTGGTGGATGATTTGGCACAAACAACGCCATAAAAGTGAGATATGGCAGCAGTTCGTTTCAAGCCTGATATCTGATACAAGATAATGAGACTTATGAATAGTGCTTGTTAAATAACAAAGGGTCACCTACTGATAGTAAGTGACCCTTTAGCTTTAAGTTAAACACCAAAGTCTTATGCTAATAACTTAGCTTTCAGTGGCTGACTCTTTTAAAGCATCAAAGTGAATAACTGAACGGATACTTTCACCTGAATGCATCAAGTCAAACGCTTCGTTAATGCTTTCTAGAGGTATGGTGTGGGTGATGAAGTCTTGTAATGGGATTTCACCAGCTAGGTAACGCTCAACGTAGCCAGGCAATTCAGTACGACCTTTCACGCCGCCAAATGCAGAGCCTTTCCAGACACGACCTGTCACTAACTGGAATGGACGGGTAGAGATTTCTTGGCCAGCACCGGCAACACCGATGATAACTGATTCGCCCCAACCTTTGTGGCAGCACTCAAGGGCTGAACGCATCACATCAACGTTACCGATACATTCAAATGAGTAATCAACACCGCCATCAGTTAGTTCAACAATGATGTCTTGGATAGGGTGGTCATAATCTTTTGGGTTGATAAGGTCGGTTGCGCCTAGTTTTTTAGCCAATTCGAACTTGCTTTCGTTGATATCAATACCAATGATACGGCTAGCACCCGCCATAACAGAGCCGATAATCGCTGCAAGACCAATACCACCTAAGCCGAAGATGGCTACGGTTGAGCCTTTTTCAACTTTAGCAGTGTTCATTACCGCGCCCATACCCGTGGTTACGCCGCAGCCCAGTAGGCACACTTCTTCTAGAGGCGCTTCTTTGTTTACTTTCGCCAATGAGATTTCTGGAAGTACGGTGTACTCTGAGAACGTTGAGCAGCCCATGTAATGATAGATTGGCTCACCATCTTTATAAAAACGAGTGGTGCCGTCTGGCATTAGACCTTTACCTTGAGTTTCGCGTACCGCTGAGCACAGGTTGGTTTTGCCAGACGTACAGAATTTACAAACGCCACATTCTGCCGTGTATAAAGGAATAACATGGTCGCCGACTTGAACGCTGGTCACGCCTTCGCCAACTTGCTCAACGATACCGCCGCCTTCATGGCCCATAATGGCTGGGAAAACACCTTCAGGATCTTCGCCAGATAGGGTGAACGCATCGGTGTGACAGACGCCACTGGCCAATACTTTAACCAATACTTCGCCTTTACGCGGAAGCATCACATCAACTTCTTCGATTTTTAATGGTTGGTTTGGGCCCCAAGCTACGGCCGCTTTTGATTTAATAAATTTATCCGTCATTGATTTTCTCACTTTTTTGGTTGTTGGTTTTGTGATGGATACCTCTAATATACAGACTTCAGCGTGTTGATGACACCTTGGCAATTAGGAGTATTGTTAACGAGATGGATTATAGATTATATCTGCATGGTTGATAATAGTGTATATTTACAAATAACTTTTACACAGTGGTAATAATCATGAAATGGGAAGGTATTAGTGAATTTGTTTATGTCGCGGAGTATGAAAGCTTTACGCAAGCGGCAAAAGAGCTGGGTATTTCGATTGCTCAAGTGAGCCGGCAGGTCAGTGCATTAGAGAAACGGCTTAATATTAAGCTGTTTTATCGTACCACCCGTAAGATATCGCTTACTGAAGAAGGGCAAGTATTTTATCAGCATTGCCGAGCGGTGTTAGATGGATTAGATGCAGCAGAGCAGGCAGTTAGTACCCTTCAATCAAAGCCTCAAGGGCGTATTAAATTAACGGCGCCGGTTACCTTTGGGGAGCAGCAATTATTACCGCTAATCAATGATTTCATGCTGCAGTATCCTGATATTGAAGTGACGGCTTTTTTGAGTAATCAAAAGATTGACTTGGTCAAAGGCGGTTATGATTTGGCAGTACGTATTGGTAGGCTAAGAGACTCGACCATGATGGCAAAAAAGCTCGGCTATCGTACCAATTATGTCTGTGCGTCACCGGATTATATTGATGAGTTTGGTGTGCCACAGACGTTGGCCGACTTAAGTCAGCATAACTGTTTGCTGGGTAGTGTGGATTATTGGCATTTTAAAGAGGGCAGTGCCGATCGTAATATCCGTGTCAGCGGGCGAGTACAATACAATAGTGGTTATGGCTTGGTCGATGCGGCTCTTAAAGGGCTAGGTATCGTGCAACTGCCGGATTATTATGTTCAGAAGTATTTAGAATCGGGTGAGTTGGTCAGTTTTTTGGATGATTACAGAGAGCCTGAGGAGGGCATTTGGGCAGTCTATCCACAAAACAGACATCCACTGCCAAAAGTTAAAGTATTGCTACAACACTTACAGCAGAACTTACCTCTTTAGGAGAGTTTGGTTGATGATGTATAAGGCTATTGATTAGCCCATATGCTTGTATGAAATTAAGCCATATCAAATGTAGTTAATACAAAAGTAGTGAATATAAAAAAGGCGTACTAAACCGGTTTAGTGCGCCTTTTTTAACAGTTATGGATCAGTTATGAATACTGAGTAAATTAGCTGTCAGTCGTAATCTGTTTGGTTTCAGTGCTAACCAATTCATTTAAGCCGCTAACATGAATTTTGCGCTGCGGGAATGGAATATCGATGTTGTTGTCATCAAGCGCAATTTTGAATTCTTCAAGTAGCTGACACTGCATGGCCCACCAATCATCATTTGAGGTCCACACGTTTAGGGTCAAATCAACTGAGTTATCCCCCAAGTTAGTTACACGCACTACTGGCTCTGGGTCAGTAAAGGCCAGTGGGTTGGCTTTCGCAGTGGCTAATAACACCTCTTTTGCTACTTTAATGTTTGCGTCATAACCCACACCAACGGTGATATCGACACGGCGGTTTGGCAGTGAAGTGTAGTTGATAACCGCAGAGGTACTGATGTCGCTGTTTGGAATAATAACATCATGGTTATTGGTGGTAGTGATATGGGTATTAATCAGGGTAATGTCAGTTACAGTACCGGTATAGCTGCTGATTTGCACATAGTCGCCGCGTACGAAAGGGCGGAAGATAACAATTAAAACACCTGCTGCAAAGTTAGACAGCTGATCTTTTAAGGCTAAGCCAACAGCCAATGCTGCACCACCTAAAATAGCAACCACAGAGGTGGTTTGAACGCCAACTTTACTTAAAGCGGCTAAGATAACGACGACCAACAACACGCCATTTAATAAACGGCTCAAAAAGCTGGCAACCGTGTCATCCAAATGGCTGCGCTGCATCACCTTATCAGCAACTTTAACGAGTTTAGACGCAAGCCATTTACCCACAATAAATATGATAAGGGCAAGAACCACTTTTGATAGCACTGTGATGGTGCCCTCGGTGAGTGTTGCTAGGTCAATCGTAAAACCAAAAAACTCCATAAACCTCTCTCTTCCTCATCGCTATTGAATGTTTTAAATGTAAATAAGCGCTATTAAAAATGAATGATAAAAAATGTGTAATAAAAAAGGGCTAATGGATATTTAGCCGTTCCGAAAAACTTACCTAAACCTACTCACATAGTTTTAGCGTTTTCTTCCTGCTTCATAGACGTTTGCCATTGTGATTACACGTAGGTCTTATATCATCTCCACAGGCTAATACGGTGGAACTCACCGCTTTGTTAACCCATCAGTGATGGGTTAACACTTTATCTGCATGTTGCAGTATATTGATACTGGCATTGATATCTCTATCATTTGCCTGCTGACAAGACGGACACTGCCATCGTCTGACTGATAATGGCAATTCGTCTTTGGTCAGCAAGTGACCGCAATTAGAGCAAGTTTTAGAGGATGGAAACCATCTATCTAACTCTTTGACGGTTTTACCGTATTGATTGGCCTTATAAACAAGCTGACGCTTAAACTCATAAAAGCCTAAATCGCTAATAGCACGACTTAGCTTACGATTTTGCATCATGCCTTTTGTGTTCAAATCTTCAATCGCAATAACATCATACTCATTCACCAAGCCAGTAGTGAGCTTATGTAGAGCGTCTTTACGGATATTACTAATTTGCAGGTGCAATCGTGATAGCTTGGCTTTCGCTTTAGCACGATTATTACTACCTTTTTGTTTACGGCTTAATTGGCGACTCAGCCTTTTAAGTTTCTTGAGTTTCGCCTTAAGTGGCTTAAGTGCTTTGACTTTAGTGCCATCTGACAAAGTGATGAAGTCGGTAATACCTAAGTCTATACCTGTCTGTCTGCCTGTCTTTTTGGCAAGGTTTACAATATCAGATATTTCAACGGCAATAGAGACAAACCATCTCCCACCTCGACTAAAGATTTTAGCTGAGAGTATTTTGCCGTCAAAGCGCAAGGCTTCACGCATATGAACCCAACCTAGATTTGGTATGCGAATCTGTCTGCCCTTAACAGCAAACTGGTCATTGGATAGGCTAAACCTATCGTTAACACCTTTTTTACGAAACTGAGGGTATTTGGACTCACCTTTGAAGAATCGTTTGTAGGCATCGCCTAGCTGCATAATAGCGAGTTGTGGGGCACATTTCGTCACCTCAAGCATGAATGGGTACTTATCACGCTTAATGGCGTTTAATTGCTTGCGCAGTTTGCCTTGTGACGGTTTGAGAAGTTTACTGTTATCAACATTAATACCAATAATATGACAAGCATCACGGTAGGCTTTATCTTGAGCATACTGTCGTTGCCACTCAGCTAACGCCCAGTTATAGGCAAGACGAGCAATACCGCAAGCCTTAGCAAAGTAAGTGGCTTGCTTGTTGTTTGGATTAAGCTCAATGACATGGCCTCGTATCATTCTAAACTCGCTTTAACCGCTTCAATGAGCTTTTTATTCTTCTTACTACGTGAACCATAAAGTCTGGCTGAAAAACAGTGATAATCTCAAGTACGTCTTGCGCCAATTCTTCTTCAAACGATAAGTTTTCACCTTGATTAATGATAACAACTTCAACTTGACGAGCTTCACATAAAGCAAAAACAAGTTCTGCCCCAAAACGCAGTAATCTATCTTTATGGGTTAGCACCAGCCTGTCTATCTTGTTGTCTAAAATATCATCAAGCAGGCGTTTTAAGCCTCTTTTATGGTAGTTCATACCACTACCCAAATCGCTAATCACCTCGAATGACCAGCCTTGAGCAGAGCAGTACAGCTCAAGCATTTCAATCTGACGCTGTAAGTCTGATTTTTGGTCATGACTCGATACACGAGCGTAAGCTATGGTTTTGCGTTGTTGCTCCACCTTATTACGAGTCAGGTTTGGGTTTATTTTAGATAAGTCGTACCTACGATGGCCTTTGGGTGTTCTTTGGGCGACAAGCGCACCTGTCTCATCCCATCTCCGTATAGTTGAGACGGAAACGCCTAACTGATTAGCTGCTTGTTTTATACTTAATAATTTACTCATAGTGAGTAATTATAGATATTTTTAGAAACTTTAGCTGTTTGTAATATTGTGCAAAGAAATAATGACTGCCTATCATATCATGAGTAAAAGAGGCACTAAACCATCTGGCTGTATTAATTTATTACTCATTGATAGGACGACAGTTAAAGCTTCTTTTATTTCAAAGCGGCTAACACCTTGACCAGCCACTCCCAGAATTGACCGACGCTTTCGATGTTAACACGCTCATCAGGGGAATGCGGCATCTCAATGGTAGGGCCAAACGAGACCATCTGCCAGTTCGGATAATGCTGCCCCAATAAGCCACACTCAAGACCTGCATGAATGACAGTCACATTAGGTTTGCGCCCCAATAGCTGCTGACCTTCAGTAATCACGCAGTCAGTTAGGGCAGAGTGAGGGGCAGGTTTCCAGCCTGGATACTCACCCGCTAACTCAACGCTTGCCCCAAATGATTCAAACAGACGCTTCATGCGATCGGCCAAATCATCACGGGCATCATCATCTAACGAGCGCAGTAAGCTTTGGAGTTGTAATTGCTGCTCTTGGGTATCAATTTTGGCCAAGCTTACTGAAGTCTCTACCACCCCTTCAGTGTCCATGCTCATTCTATCTACCCCGTTAGGGCATAAGCGAATTGCAGTCAGCAAGGTGTTTTGTGTGCTCTTACTCCAGACTTGGGCAGGCAAGTCAGCAGATTCTAGACTCATGCTTATATCACGGTCTTCTAGGGGCAAACCGCGGCGAATGATTTCAATTTCGGCCGCTAAAAGCTGGTTTAACTCAGCTTCAGTGTTATCGCTTGCAAATAGCGCATTGGCTTCGCGAGGAATGGCATTGCGTAAGTTGCCTGCCTGAATGGAAGACACTTCGATTTGCTCTGAGATGCTGTCTAATAGACGAGAAATAATTAACGTGGCATTGCCTCGTTGTTTGATGATATCGATACCGGAGTGCCCACCTTTTAACCCTTTCACCGACAACTGATATCCTTGGTTTGCAGTAGGTGCTTGCCAGTCAATGGGTAGAGTGAAAGTAGCATCCACGCCGCCAGCACAGCCAATGCAGATATCGCCCAGCTCTTCGGTATCTAGGTTAAGTAGTAGCTCACCTTGAATCCAATTGGGCTGTAACCCTTTAGCCCCATCCATACCGGTCTCTTCGGTTGCGGTAAATAACGCTTCTAGTGGACCGTGAGCAATATTATTGGAGGCCAATACGGCAAGCGCAGATGCTGCACCAATACCGTTATCCGCCCCAAGCGTAGTGCCTTTGGCCGTTACCCATTCATTATTCAGCTCTGGATCGATATAAGCTTCAATGGGGTCGGTACTAAAGTTGTGAGTGCTGTCTTCATTCTTTTGGGCAACCATGTCTAAGTGGTTTTGTAGGATAACGCCTGGTGCATTTTCCATGCCTGGGGTGGCAGGCTTGCGTACTAAGACGTTGCCGGCTGCATCACGCTCAGCCCACAGTCCTAATCTGGCTGCTTCTCCTAATACAAATTGCTGCACCGCCTCTTCTTCATAAGAGGGGCGCGGGATTTGAGTTAATGCATAGAAGTATTGCCAGACTAAAGAGGGGGATAGACTGCTAATCTCATGGTTTAAGTCAGTATTTGACTGATTAGAGCTTGAAAGGGAGGTTGACATGGGCGGTATCCAAAAATGATTCAATAAATAAAATTAAGCCGCTATTTTAGGTGACATAGCGCTATTTATGCAATTTTGGATACATATGGAAACATGGTTGAAGTTGTTATTTTTAGCGAAAGCTCAGCAGCATTTCAATGTCGCGTACTGTTATGTTTCTAAATAACGCCTGTTCATCCACAGGCATACGATTCATATGTTCTTTAATCATTGGATATAGAGCGTGGGCGATATCTGTGGTGGAAGAGTAGTATAAGTTAGGGTCAGTTTTGGTTAACTCTTGTAGATAAGCTTCTACCAAGCGTCTTTTTTTATCATGATCTAATTCTGGGTTTTCCATGTAGTTTTCCTACTTTACTTAGGGTTTAGCGGTTTATTGCACTAGTATGGATTACTCTTAAGTTTAATCAAGTGAAAATTGTAGTGTAAATACCCAAAATTTAAAAAAAACAACAAAACAAAAACGGATTATGTATAAGGATTATGTATAAAAAGATAAGTTGTTTTGGCTAAAAACTTGATAACGATTAAAATTTTTAATACCCTTAGATTTAATTTTATCACCAGTCGCCGTAAAACCACCCACTTCAGTGTGTAGATATAAGGCGACAGGTATTGTCGTGAGCAGTACTTAAAAGGTTGTAAGTTAAAACTAACCTCGCCATACTGAATATATGAAAACCCTCAAGCTACGCATTAAAGACAAACACATAAAAGAGCTGAATCAACTAAGCGATTCGGTGAACTTTGTGTGGAACTATATAAATGCACTTTGCTTTGAGCATCTAAAACGTACTGGTAAGTTTTTTAGTGCTTATGATCTAAGTGAGTACACCAAAGGAAGTGGCGAGTATTTAGGATTACACAGTCAAACACTGCAAGCCATCAATGAAACTCACGCCAAGGCGCGTAAGCAGTTTAAAAAAAACAAACTTCATTGGCGCACCAATCGTTCTGATGCCAAACGTAAATCACTGGGCTGGATACCTTTTAAAAAATCTGCTATCAAGTATTTGCAAACAAGGCAGACGGGTAAGAAGGCACTGAAATCAACCCTACAGCTATCGCTATCTAAAGGTCAAAAGCTTATCATCGATGTATTCGATAGCTACAACCTAAGCCTATATCAAATTAACACCTTAGAGATAGTACAAGACAGTCGTAATCGTTGG
>NZ_FUGD01000001.1 GCF_900162815.1 Psychrobacter pasteurii
TCTTACCCTCATAACGACACTCAATTAATCGAGCTTGCCAAGTAGCAGGTAGGTTTGGATTTTTCTTTTGTGCCTGAGGAGAGACGGGCATTTGTATTAAGTAGTCCCCTTCACTAAAGGTTTTAATCACAGTGTAACGCAGATTATCTTTAGCCCGCATGAGCCAGTGGCTGTTTGGATGGGCTTGTTGCCAACTAATCAGTAAGTCTGCTGAGAAATAGGCTCTATCAAAGAGCGTAATGCTATTATCTTGAACATTTAGCTGACGGGCTAAGGTGATCTCTCCTTGACTCATATCTCCAAGGGTTGTGTCAATGATCTCATGCGTGTCAGTATTGATCAGACATACCGAACGCATTTGGGGATAGGGCGCCTCTTTAGTTCTGCCTTTGCTTGAGCTAAAGTGCGGAAGGTTCTCATCAGTGTATGGGAGTGAGTATACGACACCGTCTACAGCGTGGACGCTAAGTCCCATGAAGTCTTGCTGCTGGGCTTGTGATTCTGTTTGGTAGTGAGCACTTAGTTGATGAAATAGCTGCTTTAGAGGCTCATGCCCGAGGCGTTGTCTTGCTTGTACCACAGCGCTGGGCACACAGGCCTGGGAGTCTATATTAAGACGCATCTGCTCTGTGATATACCA
>NZ_FUGD01000025.1 GCF_900162815.1 Psychrobacter pasteurii
GTCCTTGCCTATAGTATGCTATGACTTTTATCTTAAAGTCTAGGTCGTAACGCATAAAAATACCCCATAAGTTGTGTCCAACTTATGGGGTTCAGTTCAGAAATGCGATGGGCTTTTTTTAGAAGTTAAACAATCAAGCCAATAGCTGACTGTTTATAGTCTTCAGCTTATTTTGCAGCAGCAGCCTGTGCAGCAGCAACTTCAGCAGCGAAGTCTTCTTCTTTCTTCTCGATACCTTCACCAACTTCAAAGCGTACGAAGTTTTTAACCGTTACGCCTTCAGCTTTAAGTACGTCACCAACTTTCTTCTCGTTGTCCATTACGTATGCTTGACGAACTAATACTACTTCGTCTAGGTACTTACGTAGGCCACCTTCGATCATTTTTTCGATGATATTGTCAGGCTTGCCAGACTCACGAGCTTTAGCTTCAGCGATTTCTTTTTCACGTGCTAGAAGATCAGCAGGAACATCAGTATCGTTAACCGCTACTGGGTTGAATGCAGCGATGTGCATTGCTAGGCTCTTGCCGCTTTCTTCGTTGCCGCCTTCAGTAGAAACAACAACACCGATACGTAGACCATGACGGTAAGATGCTAAGTTCTCGCCTTCAACGATGCTTGCACGGCGTACTTGGATGTTTTCACCGATTTTTTGTACTAGAGCAACACGTGCTTCTTCAACAGTTTGACCGTTGCCGTAATCTAATTCAGAGATAGTAGCTACGTCAGTAGTGTTGTTCGCTAGAGCAAGCTCAGCTACTTTGTTAGCAAAGGCAGTGAAGTTATCATCTTTTGCTACGAAGTCAGTTTGGCAGTTTACTTCTAATAGAAGTGCTTTGTTGCCTTCTTGAGCGATAACGATAGCGCCGTCAGCTGCAATGTTACCCGCTTTTTTAGCTGCTTTAGCTTGACCTGATTTACGTAAGTTGTCGATTGCTTGCTCAACATCGCCACCAGTTTCTTCTAGGGCTTTTTTACATTCCATCATGCCAAGACCAGTACGGTCACGAAGCTCTTTTACTAATTTAGCAGAAATCTTAGACATATCTTTTCCTCTATTTGAGTAGTTATGGTGTAGAAAATTATTCAATAAATAACGCAGTGTAAGTTTATAAAATGACAAGGGCATGACGAGGGTTTCCACATCATGCCGCAATAAGTCATAGAGTACTTATGAGATTAAGTAACGATTTAGAGTAATACCGTTTTTCACCATTCAGCTATTTAAGCTGAGTTACAGCACCGTCTAAAAAATGTTACTTAACTCAGTTCTTCTGCTTGTTACTTCTATTACTCAGCTGAGTCAGCTTCAGGAGCAGCAGCTTCTTCAGTTTGAACTTCTTCAGCAGCAGGAGCTTCAGCAGCGCCACCAGCTTGTGTTTTAGCGTATTCTTTACCAGCGATGATAGCGTCAGCCATACGAGTAACGTATAAAGTTACAGCACGGATAGCATCATCGTTAGCTGGGATAACGTAGTCAACGTTGTCTGGGTTTGAGTTAGTATCAACGATACCGATAACTGGGATACCTAGGTTTTTAGCTTCTTTAATAGCGATGGCTTCGTGGTCAACGTCTACAACGAAGATAGCGTCAGGTAGGCCACCCATGTTTTTGATACCACCTAAAGAGCGCTCTAGTTTTTCCATTGCACGAGTACGCTCTAACGCTTCACGCTTAGTTAGCTTAGCGAAAGTACCGTCTTCAGCTTGTTTCTCTAGCTCTTTTAAACGGTTGATTGACTGGCGTAAAGTTTTCCAGTTAGTCAACATACCACCTAACCAGCGATGGTCAACATATGGCATGCCAGCACGTAAAGCTTGCTCACGGATTACACCACTTGCTGCACGCTTAGTACCAACAAATAATACTTTGTTGTTCTTAGCCGCTAAACCGTTAACGTAAGTCAATGCTTCGTTGAACGCTTTAACAGTGTGCTCAAGGTTGATGATATGAATTTTGTTACGAGCACCAAAGATATATTGGTTCATTTTTGGGTTCCAAAAACGAGTTTGGTGACCGAAGTGAGCGCCCGCTTGTAAAAGGTCGCGCATTGGCATGTTAGTTGGACTGTTTGACATGTGAATTCCTTAGTAAAATTGGGTTATGCCTCCACACTGCAAAAATCACCGATTTATCGACACGCATTTGTTTTATTTAGCCCGCCTAAGTCATATAACTAAAGGCAACCAAACAAATTAATCAAGCCGATAAACACCCAGCAATTCTTAAACGCAATGTGTGTGTCATTGGTTAAATAATAAATGAATCTATATTTACTTTAACTATTGCCTCAAGAAGCAACCTATTGGTTACCCATAAGACAGAAAGAAAATAAGGTCGATATTTTACCACAAATAAAGCAAAGATAGAAGCCTTCCGCTACCTATAATTAACGCAGGCTATGTCTGATAGCTCTTACTTCAGTTAACCTATGTCTATCGCTCATAACACATCTATAAATAACTGACCCTAAAGGCTATGGTATAATAGCTCACTTGCTAAAATAGCATTTGTCCAAATCGCTTTGCTCTTTTTATATACAAAGCTTCACTGTTATAAAAAAGATAAGCCAAAGCAAGTACAAAGTAAGCAGCTTTCGTTATCAGACCCCTGATCCTCCCTGCGCGTGGCCAATGCTATGCCTCGCTGATACATCAGCCGTCTTTTATTTCTCTAAACCCATTTGAAAAACAAAAACACTATGAGTAAAACAGACAATTTAATACTTGGCCCAGAAGCCATCGAAAAAATGCGCATTGCTGGTAAGCTTGCCAGCGATGTTTTAGTTATGCTTGATGAGCATGTTAAAGAAGGCGTAACTACGGAAGCATTAAACAAGCTTGCCCACGACTACATCGTAGACGTTCAAGGCGCTATCCCTGCCCCACTAAACTATGGTCATCCGCCTTTTCCAAAGTCGGTTTGTACTTCAGTAAACCACGTGGTGTGTCATGGTATCCCGACCGATAATAAAATTCTAAAAGACGGCGACATCATCAATATTGATGTGACCGTGATTAAAGATGGTTATTATGGCGATACCTCAAAAATGTGGATCATCGGCGAAGGCTCAATCATGGCACAGCGTATTTGTGACGTGGCACAAAAGGCTCTTTATGCTGGTATGGCCGCTGTTAAAAATGGGGCACACTTAGGTGACATCGGTGCTGCTATTCAAGAAGTGGTAGAGCCTGAGCGCTTTAGTATCGTTCGTGAGTTCTGTGGCCACGGTATCAGTAACCAGTTCCACCATGAGCCACAAGTGATGCACTATGGCCGTAAGGGCACAGGCATGGAACTTAAAACGGGTATGACCTTCACCATCGAACCGATGATTAACCAAGGCACTTGGAAGACCAAGATCTTACCAGATCAGTGGACCGCCATTACTAAAGACCGTAAACTGTCGGCCCAGTGGGAACACACCTTAATGGTGACAGACAATGGTTGTGAAGTATTCACTACCCGTCCAGAAGAAGACTTAAGCTTCTTAACTGCTTAATTTAATAAAAAAAAGACTGCTTAGGCAGTCTTTTTTTGGCAAAAATGATGCAAAC
This sequence comes from Psychrobacter pasteurii, assembly GCF_900162815.1. Classification (GTDB taxonomy): domain Bacteria; phylum Pseudomonadota; class Gammaproteobacteria; order Pseudomonadales; family Moraxellaceae; genus Psychrobacter; species Psychrobacter pasteurii. The sequence goes on from NZ_FUGD01000025.1 coordinate 3,560, forward strand.
CTGATTAACATAGCTCTATACTGTTTAAATTAAGCTGCTCTTTATTATGGCCTGCTTTTTAAAAGAACAGTGAGATAAACGGTGGGCACGTCCTTTATCCCTGTTAACCGTCTTATCACTTATAACCCCTTTTTAACACCCCTTTTTAATTTTAGACTGCGCTTGGATTCCAACATGTTTATTCCCGACTCAATCGACGCTTTAATCACTGAGTTACCTGACCTATCAAACGTCTCCTCTGCCCAGTCTAGAAACTTAGGCATACCCAACTGGCTAAAACAGGTTGAAGATGACATCTCAGCTGCCTTGGCCAAAGGCACAGACATAAGAAGCTTGGTTGAAGCCCGTGCTGATGCAATAGACAGTCTACTTATTAAGTTATTTGAGCTACATGAATTATCACAGACCGAATTGGCCTTATTTGCCGTAGGTGGCTATGGGCGTGGCGAGCTTTCTCCCTATTCAGATGTCGATATTTTATTATTGTCTCCTGACAACTTAAATGAAGAAGCAAATAAAAAAGTAGATGCTTTCGTGGCCAGACTTTGGGACATTGGCATTGAGCCAGGACTGGCAGTACGTAGCATACAAGACTGCCTACAAGTAGCTACAGATATTACTGTCGCTACTAACTTGCTTGAAGCGCGTCTGTTAGTGGGTAATGAAAGTCTAAGTCAGGTCCCTAACGACATCGTACAGCAACTGTGGTCTCAAAAAGACTTTTATGAAGCAAAGATGGCAGAAGCTCGTGCCCGCCATTTACGTCATAACGGTACCGAGTACAACCTTGAGCCCGACATCAAAAAATCACCCGGCGGCTTGCGGGATATCCATACCATTGGCTGGATAACCAAGCGTTATTTTCGAATCGGCAAGCTGTATGACCTGGTACCTCAAGAGTTCTTAACTGAAAGAGAATTTGATGAGCTTGTATTTGCAGAAGACTTCTTATGGCTTATTCGTCATCATCTGCATCACTTAACGGGCCGCAACGAAAACAAGCTACTATTTGACTATCAGCGTGATATTGCTGAGCTTATGGGCTATGAACAAACAGAAGAAGATGAGCCCAATGCCGCTGTTGAAAACTTCATGCGCGATTATTATCGCTGTGCCATGCAGATTTCGACGCTCTCTGAAATGCTCACTTCTCACTACTATGAAACCATCATTGAAGCCCGTCTTCCTGAGTCAGAGCGCCCTATAAAGTCTGTGTTGAATGCTCGCTTCAACCAAGTGGGCGATCAAATTGGCATTGCCCATCACCACGTATTTGCTCAGCACCCTGAAGCCATCTTGGAGATGTTCTTATTAATGGGGCAGCATGGGATTAAGAAAATCCGTACTCGTACTCTACGGGCCCTAAAGATTGCCGCCCGAGGGATTGATCAAAGCTACCGCGACACTGAGCTGCACAAACAGCTGTTTTTGGCCAACCTAAAAGAGCAAAACTATTTATATCAGCGTCTGCGTATTATGAAACGCTATGGGGTATTGACCAATTACTTACCTCAGTTCGCCAATCTTGTGGGCTTAATGCAGTATGATTTATTCCATCGTTACACGGTAGATGCTCATATTTTATTACTGGTCCGTATGTTGCACCGTTTTACGGATCCTAAATACAAAGATGATTTCGCCTTAGTGGGCTCTATTTACAAGCGTATCGAACGTAAAGAGATTATTATATTGGCCGCTATTTTCCATGATATCGCTAAAGGACGTGGCGGGGATCATAGTGAGTTGGGTGAAATTGATGCCATTGAATTTTGCTTAAGTCACGGTATGAGTGAGGCTGATGCCAAGCTAATTGGTTGGTTAACCCGATACCACTTATTGATGTCGATGACCGCACAAAAGCAAGACATCTCTGACCCAGAAGTGGTCACTAAGTTTGCCAATCTTGTGGGGAACGTCACCCATTTAAACCATTTATACGTCTTAACTGTCGCCGATATGAATGCGACCAACCCTCAGCTTTGGAACAGCTGGCGTGCCACCTTAATGAAGCAGCTTTATACGCAAACGCGCCGACTGTTACGGGCAGATTTGGATGCCCCAACCAACCGTCAAGAAATGATTGCCACTACCCGCCAGCAGGCTCTAGCCATGCTAGATAAAGTAGACAATCAGCATATGAATAGAGAAGAGGTGTTGGCCTTATGGGATGAGCTGGGAGATGAGTACTTCTTGCGCGAAATTCCTGAAGCCATTATGTGGCATACTGAAGCCATTTTGAACCACCCTCCTATTGGACAAGCCTCAGATACCAACAGTGAGCCTCTTATTGTGCTGCGTGAGCACCGAGAGTTGGCGCTTGATGCGGTACAAATCTTTATTTACACTCAAAATCAAGCCAACTTATTTGCGGTTACTATGGCGGTATTTGATCAAATGGACTTAGATGTGCTGGACGCTAGAATTATTACGGCAACCCGTGACTTCGCTCTAGATTCTTATGTGTTACTAGATCGCCATGGCACTTTATTAACGGACCCCGAGTCTCAAGAAGAGCTAAGTCGCCGCTTAATTGAAGCGTTTAAAAATCCAGAGTCTCCAAAATTGGTACAAAAGCGCTTGCCACGCAGGCTAAAGAACTTTCAAGTACCAACCACCATTGATTTTAACTATAATGAGGCCAGTCGACAGCACGTGATGAGCCTGACTACCCTAGACCAGCCTGGTTTATTAGCCCGTATCGGCCAAGTGTTTTTGAATGAGCAAATCGAAGTCCATGCTGCCCGAATCACCACTTTAGGAGAGCGTGCTGAAGATATGTTTTATATAAGTGATAGAGGCGATGCGATGCTCAGTGATGCTAAGCTTGAGCGCCTAAAAAGTATTTTAATACAAGTACTTACCCCTTGTGGCTAAAAGGCATAAAAGTTCACAGAAGAACGTAAATAATCAAAGAAGATCATAAATAGGCGGACCATGAACCCAAAATTAGACTTGCTGCATCCCTACCCTTTTGCCAAGATGGCTACCCTATTGCAAGACTCAGTAGCGGCCAGTAATTATCAGACCATTAAACTGGGTATTGGTGAGCCTAAGCATGAGCCGCCTGCTTTTGTTCTCAAAGTATTGGCCGATAACTTAAATAAAGTACAAAACTACCCAAGCACCAATGGCTTACTAGAGCTTCGTCAAGCCATTGCCCAATGGTTAACCAACCGCTTTAAGCTATCGCAAATTGATACTGACTCACAGATTATCCCCGTTATGGGTACGCGAGAGGCCTTATTTAGCTTCGTTCAAGCGGCTATTGACTTAAGCAAGGCACAAGAGGATGCCGGCAAGCCTTTGGTGGTCATGCCCAACCCTTTTTATCAGATTTATGAGGGTGCCACATTACTAGCTGGAGCAGAGCCTTATTTTGTGGCTTGTGAGGAAGATAATGACTTTAAGGGAGATTATCGCTCTGTTCCCAGTGAGGTCTGGGAGCGCACTCAATTGGTTTTCGTCTGTAGTCCCAACAACCCAACGGGCGCTGTATTTAGTGAAGCTGACTGGCAAGCGTTAATTGAGTTATCTGATCAGTATGACTTTATCATTGCCAGTGATGAGTGCTACAGCGAGCTTTATTTTGATACCCCGCCAGTAGGTCTGCTAGAAGTCTGTGCACGTCTTGGTCGCCATGACTATAAAAACTGTGTCGTTTTTCACTCGTTATCGAAACGCTCAAACTTGCCGGGTTTACGCTCAGGCTTTGTGGCTGGTGATGCAAATCTACTCAAACCTTACCTACAATACCGAACCTATCAAGGCTGCGCGCTGCCTATTCATCATCAATTGGCCTCTATTGCTGCTTGGCAAGATGAGGCTCATGTTGAAACAAACCGTCAGCTTTATGCACAAAAATTCGACTTATGGATGAGTGAGCTTGGAGAGCTTCTAAAGCTTAGTAAACCTGATGCTGGGTTTTACTTTTGGGTTCAGGTACCCGAGCAATTTAAAGATGAGCAAGGTGAACCTGATGACGAAGCTTTTGTGAAAGCCTTATTTGAAAAGGTAAATATCAACGCTTTGGCGGGCCGCTATTTATCACGAGAAGTTAATGGCACCAACCCTGGCAAAGGCTTTGTCAGATTAGCCTTGGTAGCCAGTGTGGAAGAAAGCCGGGAAGCCATCACTCGTATTAAAACGCTGCTTAGCTAAGATGCTTATTAAATAAGACTATCTACTAACTAAGATTACCTACTAAACAATTCAACCCAGCCGATTACGCAGAAATACAACCAGGGAGTGGTTCATGACAAGGCTAGATTTTACGCAGCCTCCCTTTGACGTTTTAAGCTCAAGCGAACGTGAAAGTCTCAAAAAACAAACCCAAATTCGTTATTTGGCTAAAAACGAAGCGTTAACTGCTGAAGATAATCATTACTTTTATGTGGTGTTAAAGGGGCGTATCCAGCAAACTTTAAATGGTGATGAGCTGCATGACTTTGCGGCTACCAATTTTAGTAACGATTGGTTTGATGCTCGCAAGCAGCCAGTAGATGAGATGGGCGCACCTTTATATGCCAATGACCCTGCTACTCATGACGCTTCAGAATTCTCTCAAGAGCATAGCAGTACAGAGTATCGCTATCATGCCTTAGAAGACAGCCTGTTACTTCAAGTTAACTCTGAGGCAATAGATAGACTTTCGGTACAAAACCGTCATATCCGCAAGTTACTAAGTGGTGAGCTGGCTGAACGCATGCAGGCTTATAGCGAACGAAGCTATAGTAGTGGCTCACCGCTGTATCCGGATTACTCTTTGGGTAGCTCTATAACTGGTACACAAGCTGAATCACAGCAGTTGATGCTGCAGCCCGTTACCGCCATTCGTATGCTCGATGTGCACACCATCTCTGAAACGGCCACTTTGTTTGAGGCGGCCAGGACCATGACCAAAGCGGGCTTAAAGCATGTACTGGTCAAGCGCACTCCTACCGTAGAGCGTCACCCTACCCGCTCGCACCAAAGCAATCTTGGCATCTTAACCGATGCAGACATCTGCCGTGCAGTCAGTGATCAAATAGACATGAGCACCGCCTTGTGCCGAGATTATGCCAAGTTCAAACTACACACAGTCTCTCATCAGCAAGACATTAGTGAAGCACTATTGGCCATGATTCGCTATCGAGTTCACCGTCTTCCCGTTTTAGATGAAAATGAGGAGGTAATTGGGGTGCTGGGTCAAAGTGACTTATTGGCCTTTTTGAGTCACCACTCACAGCTGATTACGCTACAAGTTGAACAAGCCAATAGTATTGAAAGCCTAAAAATACCGGTTGAGCATATCGGCCAGTATATTCGTACCCAACATAATAATGGCATTAAGATCGGGGTTATTAGCCGTATTGTTCAGGCCTTAAATGCGCACGTTTTTGCCAAATTATGGCGTTTAATTGTGCCAGATATGGTCTATGAAAATACTTGTATTATTGTTATGGGCTCTGAGGGGCGCGGCGAACAAATCATGCGCACCGACCAAGATAATGCCCTGATTATTCGTAATGGCTTTAGTGATCCCAATCTTGCTGACTATGCCGAAACCTTTAATCATGCGCTAGCAGAAATGGGATATCCTCTGTGTGAGGGCAATATCATGATGACAAATCCCTTATGGCGACAACCTTTAAACCGCTTCAAATCAGAAGTATCTCTGTGGTTTAGTCAAAAAGAGCCTGAGCATGCTATCTGGCTCTCCTCCTTGTTAGATGCCTCGTATGTCTGCGGTGATGAGCGATTACTTGAGGGGCTACGTAAACACCTTCAAATTGCCCATCGCAGTGCAGATCCTATGTTTGTACGGGGATTTGCTCAAGCAGCTTTGCAATTTGGAGAGGTCAATCAGTGGTGGAAGAAGTTTGTGCCTTTAATCGGCAAACCCATGCCACAAGAAATTGACTTAAAAAAAGCCGGTATCTTTCCCCTAGTGCATGGAATTCGCGCCTTGGCTCTAGAAAATGATATTCTTGAAGTCACCAGTACCAAAGCTCGGTTAAAGCAACTGGCCAGCTTGGGAGTTATTACCCCTAAGCGTGCAGAAACTTTAAATGAGACCTTAGAGTTTTTTATGGCAAGGCGATTAGATATTGCATTGGCTACTGATAATAAGCTGGCTCGAGAGGTGGACCCCGCCATGTTATCGGCGCTTGAAAGAGACTTATTAAAAGAATGTCTCAACGTGGTAAAAAGCTTCAAAAACGAGCTGCGTCAACGCTATCAATTAGATATTGCTTAGAGCAACAGATAGGCAGGGATTATGAATCTAGTGCATCAGCTAAAGTCCGCTTGGTACCTAAGGCAACTGACTCGTCCCGAATTCAAAGAGATGTTCCAGCCACCAGCCCCCAATCAGTGGGTCGCTATTGACTGTGAAATGACTGGGTTAAATCCCAAAAAAGACCATCTGCTATCTATTGCCGCCATTCATATTAATGGCTCACAGATACTAAGTGGCGAGGGTTTACACTTAATTTGCCGTCCTCCAGTTATGCCAAAAAAAGACACCATTGTCATTCACGGCCTACGTCCTTTAGATGTGGAGAGTGGCTTAAGTTATGAGCAGATGTTGGATCGTCTACTCCCCTTTATCGGCAATAGACCTATCGTTGGTTACTGTCCGCAATTAGATTTAGGATTTTTAAATCAGATAACCAAGTCTTATATGGGAACTGCCTTGCCCAATTCAGTTATCGACATACGTGACTTGTACAACCGGTACAGTGGCAATCGCACTCAAGGCATCTCACATCAAGCTCAGCAGCTAAGTGCTATCTGTCAGCAATTAAAGCTGCCTGAATTAGAAGCGCACGATGCTTATAATGATGCTCTAATTACTGCCATGGCTTTTTTACATCTTAAGTAAATGGGTTTCCTAATTTAATGTTACCAATCTAATATAGCCATCAGTCCCTTAATTATTGTTAAATGGCGTCTTATTTAACCCTGCCCTTAGCTGACCATTTGTCCTTACCTCAGTGTTTATTAACTGTCTGAGCAGCTATAATAATGGGTTTTAATTAATTTTCGCTGTCTTAAATTCAACCAACGATTGTAAACTTATGACTCTGTCTCAACCAAACCGCCCGACTTCCCTAGCCCTTCGTCATACGGATAAACACAAGCCTGTTCGCACACTGCCCTTCAAAAAAATAGCGGCTGCGTTAAGTCTGTGCCTAGGTCTATCTCCATTGGCTCAAGCTCAACTTCCAGCTCCTGTAGAGTCTGCGTTAAATCGCGCTAAAATTAGCTCCGAAGACATTAGCTTACTTATTATGCCGGTGAATGCTGCGACAAATAGCACTGCAGAATCTACTTCTAAAAAAAGCAGATTGCCCGAAGTCGTCAAGCCGGTAGAAGCCAAAGCTTTGGGGTCACAGGGTTCTTCAGATGCAGATGCCCTACCTCCTGAAACTCAAGACACTATAGTAGAGCCTGTAGCGGCTACTTCAGAGCCAAGTTCTTCTACTCAGCAAGGCAGTACCGCTGCACCTGCTGCTAGCAGCTCAACTGCCAATCAAACGGGTAATCAGACTGCCAGCCAAGCTATAGATCAAGCCAGCACCACAAACAGTGGGCAGGCAGGCTCAGCCGAAATCGTTAAATCTGCTCCAAGCTTAGAGTTTCCAGTCAGACACCTAACAGACTTACCTCGCACCCCTGCTAGTACCATGAAGCTCATTCCCACCTTTGTGGCTTTGGACTTGTTAGGCCCAGACTTTGTTTGGTTTACCCAGGTATATCACACGGGATTTGTCTCAGCCAATACCCTGTATGGTGACTTGATTATCAAAGGCAGTGGCGATCCTAAACTGACCACACAGCGTCTAAATAAGCTATTAGAGCAGGTCCAAAAAGCAGGTATTCAGCACATCAAAGGCGATATCGTCTTAGACAGCTCAGTATTCCAAGGAGTCACTAAAGACCCTGCAGCCTTTGACAATGATCCTCTAAGACCTTACAACGCTAGCCCTGACGGCTTATTGATTAATTTTAGCTCTGTAGAAGTGACCGCAGTGCCTTTATTAAACGATAGTCAAAAAGGCCGCTCCAAAATTTATTATAAGCCGCGATTGGCAGATTATGAGATGCCTGACACACTTGCCAATACCTCTACCGGCAGGTGCTCATCGGCTCGATCAAGTCTAGCTCCGGTTTGGCGAGATTCAGCACTGGTGTTTAATAGAACGCTACCAGAAAGCTGTGGCAACCATACGTTTTATATTGCTTATCCCGATGCCAAAGACTTTGCCAAAAAAGTGGTAAAAAACCAGTGGTTAAACCTAGGCAATACTTTATCGGGTAATATTAAGTTTCTAGGACTAGGAAACACTGTCTCAGGAGATATAATCAACACAGAAGCTCCTGTAAAAAGCTTGTATGGCAATTATTTTGATATGACTGCAGGCACAGACAAAGACTCTGCTTTGACCTCTACTTTTTCATTATTACCCTCTTCACCTCTACCGTTTGTCAGCTATCCCTCATTACCGCTGTCACAACAAATTTATGACATCAACCACTACTCAAACAACGTGATGACTGAGCAAGTGACCCTAACCCTACCTTTGTATACCCAGGTTCAGCTCAAGTCTGAAGAGCCTGACTCTAAGCCTATCACTAAGGTAATCAAGTCTAGACAAACCCAGCAGTCTGACTATTTAAAATCACTGGCAACCATCAATCAGTGGTGGCAAAGCAACCTAACCACCTTACCTCCTGTGATGACCAACGGCTCAGGCTTATGTCGCGACTGCACAGTGACGGCAGAAAATTTAGCCGAATTGCTCAGCTTTGCTTATAACCACCCAAACTTTGATACCTATGTGAACTCCTTAGGTGTGGCTGGCGTTAGCGGCACCATCACTGAGCATGCGGATAGACTACCTAGCTCTGCAGCCATAGGCAGGGCTTGGATTAAGACGGGAACTCTAAACGATGTAACCTCGATGGCAGGCTATGTTCGTGGGCAATCTGGTCAAGATTATGTGGTGGTTGGCATCATTAATGGCTCGACTAGAGATCAGCCGTTTAACACTTATGAAGCTCGCTACGTGCTGGACACGATGTTAGACTGGACAGCCAAACAATAACTCTGTGAGCCAACTTGTCATAGACTAAAGGATACCTCATAAGTTATGGATATGTTATTTTTTGACAGCCGACAGACTCTAGTAAGGATGGTGATTTCAGCGGCAGTGGTGTATGTCTGCATTGTGTTATTACACAAAGTATCTGGCAAGCGCTCCACCTCGCAGCTGAATAACTTTGATTGGGTGGTAACGGTGATGATTGGTTCTATAGGGGCCAGTACTATCATTTTAAAAAATGTGCCTATTATTGAAGGCATGGCATCAATCATCACTTTGCTTACCTTGCAATATCTAGTGACTAAGTACGCCTCCATCTCACCAGAGTTTGCCAGCACCATTTTGTCTGAGCCTCGCGTGGTGTTTTATCAAGGCCAATTTTTACCTGACGCTATGCGTGAAGAGCGTTTAACTCGTCAAGAAATTGAATGTGCCATGCGCAGTGAAGGCATTAACGATTATGAAGAAGTGGCTGCCGTAATCTTTGAAAGTGATGCTAAGTTAACGGTCGTACCTAAGCGAGATAAAGGGGATAGAGTGGATGAGCAAGGCAATCTAAAGCCTTCAGATACTTTAAAGACCTTAATGTAACTACTAGGCTATCAAAGGCTAGGTTTAAAATTTGAGGCATAAAAAAAGGTTAAAGAGCAACTGAACTGAACCCCATAAGTTGGACACAACTTATGGGGTATTTTTATGCGTTACGACCTAGACTTTAAGATAAAAGTCATAGCATACTATAGGCAAGGACATACTGAAGCTGCCACAGCTAAGAAGTTTAATGTAAACCCACAATTTGTACATAAATGGGTGAAGCAATATCAAAGCGGTGGTATAGATGCTATAAAGCCAAAGATCAGTAAAGCCT
>NZ_FUGD01000119.1 GCF_900162815.1 Psychrobacter pasteurii
TCCAACGCTGCCCTTACCACTTACTTGCTTAGGAAAGTCTTTAACGGTGATACACGCATACCAACGATTACGACTGTCTTGTACTATCTCAAGCGTGTTGATTTGATATAGGCTTAGGTTGTAGCTATCGAATACATCGATGAGGAGCTTTTGACCTATAGAAAGCGATACCAGAAGGGATGAATTCAGTGCCTTCTTACCTCTCAGACTTGATAGCAAAAACTTGATAGCAGAATTATTAAAAGGTATCCAACCCAGTGATTTACGTTTGGCATCAGGACGGTTGCTGCGCCAGCTAAGTTTGGCTTTTTTAAATTGTTTACGTGATTTAGCGTGTGTCTCATTGATAGCCTGTAAGGTCTGACTGTGTAATCCTAAATATTCACCGCTACCTTTGGTGTACTGGTTTAAATCATAGGCTGAAAAGTACTTACCGGTACGTTTTAGATGCTCAAAGCAAAGTGCATTAATATAGTTCCACACGAAGTTCACTGAACCGCTTAGACGATTCAACTCTTTTATGTGTTTGTCTTTAATGCGTAGCTTGAGTGTTTTCATATGCTTAGTATCGCAAGATTAATTTTAGCTTACAACCCTTTAACGACTTCTTACGACAGTGTGTGTCGCCTTATATCCACCCCCTGAAGTGCGTGGTTTTACGGCGACTGGTGATAAAAAACGAAGTAGATACTTTAGTTATTGGCGGCGGACAATCAGGTATTGCTATGAGTGAACACTTAAGCAAGCATGATATTGATCATTTGGTCGTCGAAAAAAATAGAATTGCAGAAGCTTGGCGCAGTCAACGCTGGGATTTTCTTGTCACCAACGGACCTCGCTGGAATGATAGATTTCCCAGTTTGAAAATGTCAGGTGAGCCAGATGGCTTTGTGCACCATGATGATTTGGCGGATTACTTTGAAGCCTATGCCGATAAAATCAATGCGCCTATTCAAACCAATGTCGAAGTCACCCATGTTTCAGAAGTAGAGGGTGATGCAAGATATCAAGTCAAAACAAGCAAAGGGCAAGTATTGGCCAAAAGCATCGTTGTTGCTACCGGCCCTTTTCAGCACCCTGTAATTCCACCAGTTATCCCGACAACAGCGAATGTTGAACAGCTGCATTCTCAGCAATACAAAAACCCAGATCAACTGCTAGATGGTGCGGTACTGGTGATTGGCAGTTGCGCTTCTGGTGTGCAAATCGCAAAAGAGCTTAACGAAAGTGGACGTTCAGTTTACTTATCTATCGGCCCACATGTACGTCCACCAAGACGCTATAGAGGTAAAGATATTATATGGTGGATGGGAGTTCTAGGTATTTGGAATGACACAGAGCCGACAGAGGAAGTGGTCAAAGGCTTTGCGGTAAGTGGTACCGGCACAGTCGATTTTAGACAACTGGCTCATGATGGCATTACCTTACTGGGCATGACTGACAACTATCAAAATGGTACGTTGCACTTCTCTGATGATTTAGCAGCGACTATCGACGAAGGTGAGCAGGATTATTACAAATTGCTGGATGCGGCCGATAAGTTTATTGAAGACAATGGGCTCGATTTCCCTGAAGAGCCGGAAGCCAGAAACCTTCCTGATATGCCTGAATGCGTGACCAATCCATTAACGGCACTGCATCTAAAAGAGGCAAATATAACCAGCATCATCTGGGCCACTGGATTCAAAAATGACTATAGTTGGTTGGACTTAGATATCTTTGATGAAGATGGCAAACCCAAACACTACCAAGGGGTAACCGATGCCCGCGGTGTATATTTCTTAGGTCTGCCTTTCTTAACCTGTCGAGGTTCTTCATTTATCTGGGGTGTTTGGCATGATGCCAGCCATATTGCTCATAAAATTAAAGTGCAAAACCATTACGATACTTATGATGGTTAATTAGATAGCACTTTTGGAATAATTGGTATAAGCAATACGGCTAAAAAAATATGGCTCAAAAGATGCTTAGAATTTACTAAGCATCTTTTTCATCACGTCGAAAGGTCCAGTTATTCTCATCCGATAGCTCATCGACATAGTAATATCCTGCCAAGTCAAACTGCTTTAAGTCTTCAGCTTTAGTGATTTTATTATCAGCAGCATATTTCACCATAAGGCCACGCGCTTTTTTGGCATAAAAGCTGATAACTTTGTACTTGCCATTTTTTTCATCTTCAAATCGAGGTGTGATGATATCGGCTTCCAGTGATTTTTTCTTCACTGATTTAAAGTACTCATTGGAAGCTAGGTTAACCAACACATTGTCCTCACCTTGCTCTGCTGCTTCACTCATTCTTTGATTAATAACCTTAGTGACTTCCTCTCCCCAAAATTGATACAGGTTGTCACCACGATCATTTTTTAATTTGGTACCCATCTCTAAGCGATAAGGTTGAATCAAGTCTAAAGGTTTTAGCACCCCGTATAGTCCTGACAAAATCCCTAAGTGCTCGTTAAGATAAATCACAGTTTCTTTGTCTAGGTTATATACATCAAGGCCTGTATAAACATCCCCATCAAAAAGATAAGCGGCGGCTTTGGCATTTGTCTCATCAAAGGGCTTTTGTTCACTCCATGCCCAATCCTGATTACGCTGTGCATTTAGCTGAGCTAAGTCGTCAGAGATACTCATTAATTCCTGTAAATCCACAGGCTCCTTAGATTTTAATATTTTCATTAGGTCTTGGGCATGCTCAATCAGTTCAGGTTGACTATAGTAATTGACAACATTGACTGGAACCGCATCGCTTTCATTTAAGCTTTTAGCCGGAGATAAAACGAAGTACATAACGTTATCCTCAAATTATTTGTTTTATGTTTTGCTTAATTCAATACTTTAACTCGCCATAGTTTAGCAAGTTTAAACCCCTTCTGACCAACCTCTAATGATGTACTGTGCTTTAACCTATCTTCAATGGCTAATAGTTTTTTCTCGCATTCATAGATAACCTTGTGTTATGTTTCCTGGGAGCTTTCTGCAAAGCACATAAATTAAAGTTTGTGATTAAATTTAACTGGTCGGTCATATTTCTACGATGAATTTTTTTAATTTATGTTCTTATAATAAATTCCCATGATGGTATTCAATTAATCATTTATTAAATTGATAACCTTTGGTTTGCAGGTTATAAACCAGATGTTTTCATCAAGGAAAGTCGAGTGTTTAGACAACATCAGATGAACTTAGTCAAAACTTAGATCAATCAAACAAGCTAGGAGCGAACATGATAATAGGCACAATCCAAGCCAAGCAGGCATATGAAAGTCGCGTTGCCATTACACCCGACTCAGTAAAAAAACTAATTAAGCTTGGACACGAAGTGATTATTGAGTCTAGCGCAGGTCAACATGCCTATTACGATGATATCGCTTATGCCAATGCAGGCGCTAAAATCGCCAGTGAGTCTGAAGTACTGTCTCAGGCCAATATTATCTGTGTGGTACAAAACCTAACCGCAGATCAAATCTCTCAGCTGTCTGCCGGCAGCATCGTCATTGGCATGCTAGACCCTTACCGTAACGACCAGTTAGACAGCTATGCACAACAAGGGGTCACAGCCTACGCTATGGAGCTACTACCTCGTACTCTATCTCGTGCACAGAACATGGACGTACTGTCATCGCAAGCCAACTTAGCAGGTTATAAAGCTGTGCTAATGGCCGCCAATGAATACGCTCGCCCCTTCCCTATGTTTATGACCTCAGCGGGTACGGTCAAGCCTGCCAAAGTGGTTATCTTGGGTGTTGGGGTTGCCGGCTTACAGGCCATCGCTACCGCCAAGCGCTTAGGCGCTGTGGTAGAAGCCAGCGATTTACGTCCTGCAGCCAAAGAGCAAGTAGAGTCATTAGGGGGTAAATGGCTGGATGTGCCTATGAGCGATGAGGAAAAAGAAAAAGCCAAATCAACTGGCGGCTATGCGTGGACCCCTTCTGAGCAGTATATGAAAGATCAAGCAGCCGTTGTCGATAAAGCAGTTTCTAATGCTGACATCATTATTACCACAGCTCAAATCCCAGGTCGTAATGCCCCAAGACTGATTCATAGAACCACGCTGGATAAGATGAAAGCGGGTTCAGTTTTAATCGATATGGCCGCAAGCTCAGGCGGTAACGTAGAAGGCACAGTGTCAGGTGAAACTGTGGTCACAGAAAATGGGGTTCGTATCATTGGGGCTGCCAATATCCCAGCAACCCTAGCGGCACAGTCTTCAGACTTATACGCCAACAACTTAGTGAACTTTATCACCACTTTATTTGATAAAGACAACAACAATGCACTAACGATTAACCTTGAGGATGAAATTCAGGGAGCTTTAGCAGTAACCCATAATGGTGAGGTGCGCTTACAACGCAGATAAGGCGTTATAAATTAGGAATTTAACTCTGGTTTTAAACCCTGTGTTGTAAAGAATAATCCCAAAAGCTAAACGTGAATATTTCAGACAGATCTTAGGAGAAGATTATGCTTGCTACCTTATTAGCAACCGCACCACTGGGAGCCGCCGTCACTGGTGGTACCCCTTTCGTGGCCATATTTACCATCTTTGTACTTGCCATTTTTGTGGGTTACTACGTGGTTTGGGGCGTAACCCCAGCCCTGCACACCCCTTTAATGGCGGTAACCAACGCCCTATCAAGTATCGTTATCGTTGGCGCCATGCTACAGACAGTCAGTATTGAAGGCAGCGCCATTTCAGTGACCAGCTTATTAGGGGCCTTTGCCGTCTTTTTAGCCAGCATCAACATTTTTGGTGGTTTCGCTGTAACTGAGCGTATGCTTGCCATGTTCAAACCCAAAGCAAAAAAAGTTAATACAGCTGCTGACCAAAAAGGAGGTAATGCATGAATCCAACTGACTTAACCCAAATGAACTGGATTGCCGCCAACGCTGATTGGTTCTATTTAGTAGGGGCTGTCTTATTCATCCTAACCTTGCGCGGCTTATCTAGCCCCAAGACAGCCATTCGTGGTAACCGCTTCGGTATGGCAGCTATGGCCATTGCGGTTATTACCACCTTTTTCTTAGCAGAAGGTCCTGTGTTGTGGCTTATCATCGGCGCTATGATTTTAGGTGCCCTAGTCGGTATGTGGAAAGCCAAAACAGTTGCTATGACTGAAATGCCAGAAACCGTGGCCTTAATGCACTCCTTCGTGGGTTTATCAGCCGTTGCTATTGCCATTGCTACTGTATTAAATACTACCCACGAACACAGCACCATCGCTCGTGTTGAGCTATTTATTGGCTGCTTTATTGGTGCCATTACTTTCTCAGCCTCAGTCTTTGCTTTTGGTAAATTGGGCGCAAAGAAATGGGCAAAAACGGTTGGCGGCGCTTGGGTGAAACCGGTTCAGCTGATCTTGTTTGTTGCGATGCTTGCCTTTGGTGGTATCTACTTCGTGACTGAATCTATGCCAGCATTCTACGCAATGACAGCATTAGCGATTGTGTTTGGTTGGATGTGGATTGCCCCTATTGGTGGCGGTGATATGCCCGTTGTTGTATCTCTACTGAACTCATTCTCAGGTTGGGCAGCAGCAGGTATTGGTTTCACTTTAGGCAACTCAATGCTAATTATTGCCGGCTCTTTAGTGGGATCATCAGGTGCGATTTTATCTTACATCATGTGTAAAGCCATGAACCGCTCATTACTAAACGTCTTGTTTGGCGGTATTGGTACAGCGGCTGCAGCAACAGGCGGCGATGACGGGGCACCAAAAACTTACAAATCAGGCTCAGCTGAAGATGCAGGCTTCTTAATGAGCAATGCCAGTGATGTTATCATCGTTCCAGGTTACGGTATGGCTCAAGGCCGCGCGCAAAACGCTGTAAAAGAGCTTTATGAGCTATTAAAAGAAGAAGGCGTCAACGTTCGCTTTGCCATTCACCCCGTTGCGGGCCGTATGCCAGGCCACATGAACGTACTATTGGCGGAAGCTGACGTACCTTATGATGACATCCTAGAAATGGACGAAATCAACTCAGACTTCCCAAGTACGGATGTGGTATTGGTTATCGGTGCAAACGACGTGGTTAACCCATCGGCTAAAGATGATCCAAGCTCGCCTATTTTTGGTATGCCAATTTTAGAGGCATCAAAAGCCCAAACAGTTATGGTCATCAAGCGCTCAATGAGCACAGGCTACGCCGGTCTTGATAACCCCCTATTCTACTTAGACAAGACCATGATGATCTTTGGTGATGCTAAGAAGATGGTGGAAGAAATGGTTCGTACCATTAACGGTGGCGGTCACTAAACCTAAGTTTATTAAGACAATCAATTTTAAATTAAAACAAAAAAGACAGCTTAGGCTGTCTTTTTTTATTTGAGTAACTCTTTACTCTGGGTAATAAGCGGGCCAACTCAGTAAGAATTACTAACAAAACACCCTCAATATCTCCCTTGGAATTGTAACAAGGTATTACCATATATAAGGTATAGTTAGCTTTAATAGGTCATCGCCCCTATCGGGGTCACCTTATTAATCAATGACAAATCCAATTGATAAGACTCAAATAAACAAAAGAAATAAATTAAGGGCAAATATATGTTGAATAAACTAAAAAACATGAAAGCAAAAAAAATCGCGGCAGGCGTTGGTCTAGCAGCAGCAACAGCCGTAGCGTCAACAGCGGGTATGGCGTCAACCGCATTGACTCCCTCAACCGCTGACTATAACTTCACTGTTGAGAATAAATATAAAGGTACAGCAACCCGTACTTTGACTAAGTCAGGCAATTCATGGACTTATAAAGTTAATGCGAGAGTTGCAGGCGTGGCCTCAGCCAATCAAAGCAGTACTTTTAGTTTAAGTGGTAACAGTATTATCCCAACTAGTGCCAATACTACTTATAAGTTGTTTGGTATAGGTCGCACTCACAAAATGAGCTTTAGTAACTCTGGTAAAAAAGTGACCAGTACTTATCGTGGTAAGAGTTATAACTTATCTGCTCCAAACAGAGCTTTTGATGATTTAAGTTTAGAGGCTCAAATTAGACAAGATTTGCTATCTGGTAAGTTTACTGGCAACTACTACATGGTCAAAAAAGACAAAGTAGAAAAAACACCCTTTAAGAGAATGGGTAACACCAAAGTAACGGTGCCAGCAGGTACGTTTGATACCATTCGTGTTGACCGTATCCATGATGACAATGATCGCTCAACCAGCTTCTGGTTAGCCCCAAGCCTAGATTACTTACCTGTTAAAGTGTCACAAATTAACGATGGTAAGAAGATGGAAATGGAATTAACTAAGGTTCGCTAAGGGGTTGTGAAAATTTTAACCCTGAATGAATCATAAAAAACGATTTACCAAAAAGGCCTCACATGCGTATGTGAGGCCTTTTTTTTATTGCTATTATCGGGCTGCTTATCTATTCAATAGCTTCGACAATCTCAACCTAGAATTTAGCCATTCATTGAGGGTAGGCGTTTTAGTAGCTTAAACAACCAAACATTGATAATCAAAATAAGTAGCAAATCAATGGCGTATATCCAAAGCACACTAATACCACTGTCATAAAATCTTGAAAACAACGTAACGCCACTAGCCCCCAAATACACCAAAGTTAGCATACTACTCATCAGCAGCGCATAGGGCGATTTTCCCTTTATCATCCAAGGCGTCACAATCAATGCTGGAATTAGCCACAGTAATTGCCAAGCAATCCCCCCTGCTATATCTGGTTGGGTACTTAGCAAAAGCCCTAGCAATAAAGGCAGACCTAGAGCTCGATAAGCCAGCCAGCCCAGCCAGCTTAAGCGTAGTTTTGACTGCAAGTTAGCAATATCCGCTAGATTCTGGGGGCTGCTTCTATCCAGTTTTTGTTTTTTGGCCATAAATTAAGACCACTTAGCATTGACAAGTGCCTTAGCAGCACTGGCCAAACGGCGTCCTTGGGCGATCGCTAGACTGCGCTCATCTTTGGTCACTGGCTGATCATGAGCACTGCCACTGACATGCGTGGCACCATAAGGAGTACCCCCACGATTGGTGCGACTTAGCTCTGGATTAGAATACGGTAACCCCAATACCATCATGCCGTGGTGCAATAAAGGCATCATCATACTTAGCAGCGTAGTTTCTTGCCCCCCATGCATAGAGCCCGTACTGGTAAAAACACTGGCTGGTTTATTTTGTAAGTTGCCTGCCAGCCACAAAGTCACTGTGCTGTCCCAAAAGTGCTTCATCGAGCCTGCCATATTACCAAAGTGCGTGGGGCTACCAAGCGCAAGGCCAGAGCAGTTTTTTAGATCAGACATGGTGCAATAAAGATCACCCTCATCAGGAATCACGGGCTTCGCCACTGTGGTTTCTACGGCCACTTTAGGCACGGTACGAATTCGAGCAGTCATTCCTGCATCTTCAATCCCTTGGGCGATGGCATAAGCCATCTCTTTGGTAGTACCATGTTGTGAATAGTACAACACAAGAACATAAGCATCTGTAGCAGGCTGGGTAGAGACATTATCATTGGTCATAAAGCTTTACTTCCGATTATTTTAAATTTTTATTACTAACTCATAGGAACAAAGAACAAAAATGGGCTGATCACACTGGCACTTCATTGGTTAATACCAGTGCTGGATTGATTAATACTATTGCTTGATTAATTAATCTCTGTACACGACAAAAATGCTCAAAGTCTCAAAGGTCGTGGACTAGGAGACAAATAGCTTATTAGAACCTCAAACACACGTCGATTGCCAGCAAAGAAATACTCACGCAAACCATCAATCAAAACATCCAAACCAATAGCAAACAAACTTTGCTGG
>NZ_FUGD01000004.1 GCF_900162815.1 Psychrobacter pasteurii
TGTCGCCTTATATCCACCCCCTGAAGTGCATAGGTATCTACACAAGTTTTCTAGCCGCCTCAGCAAAGTATTTTAGATCATCAGGGGAGTAGTGATTAAAGAGCTCGTTAAATTTAAGCCATTGGAACAATCCTGCCATCACAGCAGGTGCGGTTATTGGTTTGCTGCGTTTCATTTGCCGACCTGAGAGGCGCACTAAAAACAAAGCAAACTCTTGTGACTGTTTATCAGATGCTTGCATAATACGCCACACGAGCGTACAAGCCTGAGAGGCAATTAACAACCGCTTAAAATAAGCGTCTCCACTTTGCTGTAACCAGGACTCTAGCTGAAGTCCTGCACTTTTAAGCAATTTAAAATAAGATTCTATTTGCCAACGCCAATAATACCACTGACTAATATCTGCACCCTTGACGGACGTCTCTTGCAAGTTACTTAATAAATACCAAGTCGCTAGCCGTTTATCTTGATCATCATAGATACGACTGACGGTTAACAGTAAAGATAAGGGCTTACCTTTAATCGGTGCTATTCGCTTACCTGTTGCAGGGTCAATAGCTTGGGGTTTAGCGCTGCGAGTTAATACCACTTTCGCCGTGGCGATATATTGTTTAGCAGCTTTACCTTTGTAATTGACTTGTCGTTGATAGCTAAAATTAAGTTGCCCAGCTATCTGGCTACAGCGCTGGGACTTACCCTCATAACTTAA
This sequence comes from Psychrobacter pasteurii, assembly GCF_900162815.1. Lineage (GTDB taxonomy): Bacteria > Pseudomonadota > Gammaproteobacteria > Pseudomonadales > Moraxellaceae > Psychrobacter > Psychrobacter pasteurii. The sequence goes on from NZ_FUGD01000004.1 coordinate 710, forward strand.
GTAGGAGCCTGCTTTGACTCGAGTGATAAACTTGTAATCATGCTCATCCCATTGACGCATGTGATAGGCTGAGTCAGCTTCTCTATCGATAATATGAATTAAAGGTTTATCAAATCCTTGCTGCTCTAAATATTCAATGCGTGTGGTTAATTCATTAAGATGGGTTTGTTTGGCAGGAGTATCCTGATAACTACTATGAACGCCATTGGCGGTTACAAGGTTCTGAGCAGGCGTTGCTATAGGACTGCCATTGATATCACTAACTAAAACGCTTGATTGCAATTCATAACCAACATCTAAGTTATGTGTCATCGCA
>NZ_FUGD01000068.1 GCF_900162815.1 Psychrobacter pasteurii
GCAGATAAAGTGTTAACCCATCACTGATGGGTTAAAAAAAGCGGTGAGTTCCACCGTGTTAGCCTGTGGAGACGATGTAAGACCTGAGTGTAATCACAATGGCAGACGTCTATGAAGCAGGAAGAAAACGCTAAAACTATGTGAGTAGGTTTAGGTAAGTTTTTCGGAACGGTTACAAGCTAGGGCGCATCACGTTATAGGTATGCGAGACATCGTATACCTTATAACGAGCCGGCTCATTACGACTTTCTCCTGCATAGCTCAAGATTAAAGCCTCATTGCTCTCACGATTGAGCCACCCCACAAATAGACCACTGTGTTCAACGTCATTATAGCTATGGTTAATATAATACAACCAATCCCCAGGACGTATTTCATTGGTATCGATAAAGGGACCGTAAGGGTATTCCCCTTTAAATATCGTATCCTTTTTCACCCCTGCTCTATTAAAAGCGGCATTCAAATAATCCCAACAAGAGCCTTTGATAATCTCCTTATTATCTAAGGCCATTTTTCGTACTGTGCGTAGTACCTGTTGGCTGGCACCCATGGAGTTTTGTTCAGCACGATACAAGGTATCTATATGCTCAGCTTTAATGTTGGGTGCAGAAGCATAGTTTTGATAAAAGCTTGTGGTTCCTGGTAAACCAAAATTAGGGGTAGAGTTATAGCTGCCCATAGAGCTACTTGAATAAGAGGAATTTTGGCTCTTTTGGCGAATCAGATTGGCCAAATCATCCGCATGTAGCAAGGAGCTTGGCAATCCCCCTAACATCACGGCTACAGCCAAAGACAAGCCCTTGACTGATCCAGACTTAGAGTTGTGAGTACTGCGGTTGATAAGGTGTTTTTTGAACGCAGAAAAACGGACTTTGTTTTTCATGTTGAAAGTGGACACATCCATGTGACCCTCCTTAATATCAAGCCAATATTTTGGGTAGATACCTAATAGTCGATACTTCCAATATAAACCAAGTGGGCTTGCTAACTCAAGGAATATTGTACTGATAAAAAGCTAAGAAAAATAAAAACTTAGCTCTATAAGGATAGAAATATAAGAAAGGAAGACAGAGGGGAAGTAAGGGAGAATAAAGTGCAGTAAGGTTAGGAAGAGCTGGAGACTAACTTGTAAAGATTAAGAAGAGCGCATCTTAATATTGGCATTGCGCTTACCAAATTGCCTACCCTTAAGGATGGCTTGCATGACCTCAGCTTCTTTATGACTGTCAAAGTCTGTAATCTGGCACTTAGTGCTACCATCGGCTGTGGTGATGGTTAAGGAGGTGCCCGAAACTTCAATAGTATCTTCAGAGGTCACAGTGATGTGCTGCGTCTTACCAAACTGATTATGAACAAACTGTCCTGGTTGAACTTTAAGTAGCCCAGAGCTGATATGGTTTTGAGTATCTTTTTGGCGGTTACGCAGTCTGTTAAATACATAGCTGCCGACAACCAACACTGCTAAAGCACCTATGGCCAGGCGCTCGGGCAACAAGCTCATGCTTATTGCCACGCCTAACGCACCAATCAATAAGGCCACACCGAACCAAAATACACCGTCACCTTTAGCAGTCGACTTGCCTGACAAAGTGATATTAGCGCCATTATCCGTAACTTGCAGCATACTGTGTGTCCTATTGATCTTTTTGGCCGCTTATTACCAGCCTAGTGCCGTTTGTTGTAACTTAACTAAATCTGCAATGCCTTTTTCAGCCATCGCTAGCATTTTATCTGCTTCAGCGCGAGTGAAGGGTTTTTCTTCTGCTGTGCCTTGAATTTCGATAAACTCACCTTTTTGAGTCATCACTACGTTCAAGTCAGTATCACAGCTTGAGTCTTCTTCATAGTTTAAATCTAGCAGAATTTCGCCGTTTCTCACCCCAACAGAGACTGCAGCTACTAGACCTAGTAAAGGATCTTCTTTCAGCTTTTTCTTCTGTTGTAACACTTCTAGAGCATCGATTAAAGCAATGGCTGCTCCAGTGATACTTGCCGTGCGAGTACCTCCGTCAGCTTGTAATACGTCACAGTCTAAGTAAATGGTGTTCTCACCCAACTTGTTTAAATCTACCATAGCTCGTAAGCTACGACCAATCAAACGCTGGATTTCTTGAGTACGACCTGACTGCTTGCCACGGGCGGCTTCACGCTGATTACGAGTATTGGTAGCGCGAGGTAGCATACCGTATTCTGCAGTTATCCAACCTTGACCTTTGCCCTTCAACCAACGAGGCACGCCCGCTTCGACACTTGCCGTACACAATACTTTGGTGTCCCCAAAACAAACCAAAACTGAGCCTTCGGCATGTTTGGTGTAATTACGTTCAAAAGTTACTGTACGAAGTTGATCCAGCTGGCGGTTATCTATACGCATCGCTAAGTTATATCCTTTGTCTTTGATTGGTAGGGCTCTTTACTTAAAAATTAAGAGGAAAAAATTAATAGAACCCCTTCTGATAGAGTCATTAAAGGAGCAAATAAAGCAGTTCACTTTATTGCTCCCAATAAGCTTGGTCATCGTAACGTGATGCCTAACCAATAGCAAGAGTCAGTCATCAATCAAGGCTACTCTAAGCCTTCCATTTTACGTAGCTCTTTACGTAAAATTTTACCTACGTTTGATTTTGGTAATTCGTCTACAAACTCGACAATACGAGGACGCTTATAGCCCGTTAATTGCTTTTTACCAAACTCAAGCAGCTCTTTTTCGGTAACGTTGGCACCTTTTTTCTTCACTACGAAGATTTTTGGATCCTCACCGCGATCATCACTAGGAACACCAATAGCACCTACTTCTAAGACCGCAGGATGCTGAGTCATGGCTTCTTCAATTTCGTTTGGATAAACGTTAAAACCAGACACCAAAATCATGTCTTTTTTGCGGTCAACAATCTTGATAAAGCCTTTTTCATCTAAGATACCAATATCGCCTGTTTTGAAGTAGCCATTTTCGGTAAAGGATTCTTTGGTTGCTTCAGGGCGGTTTTGATAACCCACCATCACTTGAGGGCCTTTAACACAGATCTCACCACGCTCACCAATCAGCATCTCGTTGCCATCATCATCAATTAAGATAACGTCTGTATCTGGGGCAGGCACACCAATCTTGGCAGTGAACTCTGAGATATTCATAGGGTTAAAGCTAACCACAGGAGAGGTTTCTGATAAACCATAGCCTTCTACGATAGGTAAGCCTGTGGCTTCATGCCAAGCTTTGGCCACGCTTGGTAGCACTGACATACCGCCACCAATAGAAGCTTTTAGGTTTGAGAAGTCTAGTTCTTTGAATTTTTCGTGATGTACTAAGCCGTTAAACAACGTGTTTACTGAAGGAATATAAGCCGGCTTATATTTTCCCATCTCTTTAATTAGACCATCTAAGTCACGTGGGTTCGGAATTAATAAACCAGTACAGCCTTCGTACATAGAGTACATGCCACAAACCATGAATGAGAACACGTGATATAAAGGTAGTGCCGTTAAGATAACTTCACCACTGGTAGCTTCTCCAAAAGCTGCTTTCATAACAGCTTCAATCTGAAGCATGTTGGCCACAAGGTTACCATGAGTAAGCATAGCGCCTTTAGCAACGCCAGTAGTTCCTCCAGTATATTGCAATAACGCCACATGACTTTGGTCCAATTCAGGACGCTTATATTGATGAGCTGAAGCAGATTCTAGTGCTTTTTTGAAACTTATGCTGTTTGGTAGCGAGTAGCTTGGTACCATTTTTTTGATATGGCGTACCACGGTGTTGATCACCAGGCCTTTCACCATGCCCAGCATATCTCCCATGCTACAGACGACTACATGCTTCACGTCACCTTTGTCTTTAACTTCTTCAAAGGTTTTGGCAAAGTTCTCAATGATAAAGATGGCTTTGGCGCCACTGTCATGTAGCTGATGCTCAAGCTCACGGCTGGTATATAGAGGGTTTACGTTGACCAAAATCATGCCCGCACGCAATACACCCAATGCCACGACAGGATATTGCAACACGTTTGGCATCATTACCGCTACTTTATCACCGACTTTAAGACCTAAAGACTGAAGGTAGGCGGCAATTTGACGACTGCGAGTATCAAGATCACGATAGCTTAAGCTGGAGCCCATGCAAATATAGGCATCACGATTGCCATAACGCGCGAAGTTACGTTCGAAAACTTCTAATAAAGAGGTGTCATCAGCAGGCTTTTCAATCGAAGAAGCTAATCCATAACGCTCATAAGATTCTAGCCAAGGGCGGTCACTGGGGATATCAGGATAAGTTGGAAAAGTACCATGAAATTCACTTGGAGAGGTCTGATTGGTATGGTTAGAAGCTGTTGTCATGTAATTACCTGTAGAATTATTTTAATGGAACAATAGGTGCATTATTAAGCTTAGGTCTTCATCATATAAGAGGCTGTGAAGCTAAGTTTTAACAAATAATGCATTAGTGATTGTATTTTATAAAGCTTTTTCTATAACTTTAAGTACAACATCTGGCTATCTCATAGCCGTAAAGATAAAAAACTGCCTACACAATACGCTTAAAAAATCTATAAAGAACAAACTTTCTCTTTTTTAAAGAAAAAAGGATACACCGCAAAATGCTCGTATCCTTTTTAAATTAATCCCTTTGAGTTTTTATTGTACTCGGTAACCACTCAAACTTAAAGTAGGTTATTTCGACTGGCTTTATGGCAAAACCAGTCTTTTACATCTAATATCTAAAATTAATAAGGGCTAAAATTACGCTTTGTTCTTAGCGGCTTCCATTTCACGTAAGTCTTTACGTAAAATCTTACCTACGTTTGATTTCGGTAATTCGTCTACGAACTCTACAATACGAGGACGCTTATAGCCGGTTAGGTTTTCTTTGGCGTAATCTAGAACTTCTTGTTCGGTTAAGCTTGAGTCGCTGGCCACTACGAAAATCTTAGGTACTTCGCCACTCTTATCATTGTCGATACCAATCACCCCACACTCTAGGATTTTTGGATGACTTGACATCACGTCTTCTACCTCATTTGGATAGACGTTAAAGCCAGATACGATAATCATGTCTTTTTTGCGGTCAACAATCTTGAAGTAACCGTCTTCATCCATAACACCGATATCACCGGTACGGAAGTAACCATCTGGAGTCATTACTTCTGCAGTGGCCTCGTCACGCTTCCAGTAGCCTTTCATAACCTGTGGACCGCGGACACAAATCTCACCGCGCTCACCAACGGCAACTTCGTTACCTTCTTCATCAATAATGGCCATATCAGTAGCTGGGAATGGCACACCGATGTTACCTGGGAATTCGTCTAGACCCATAGGGTTGGCTGAAGCAACCGGAGAGGTTTCTGATAAGCCATAACCTTGAAGGATAACGTTGCCTGTACCTTTTTTCCACTTCTCAGCAGTATCTCTTAATACTGCCATACCGCCACCCATAGACATCTCAAGCTTACTGTGATCTAGAGCACGGAAGTGTTCGCTGTTAATCAGGCCGTTAAATAAAGTGTTAACTGCTGGGAAGAAAGCTGGTGGATAGTCTTTATATGCTTTAAGTAAGCTCTTACCATCACGTGGGTTAGGTACCAGTGAGTTGATAGCGCCTTTGCGTAGACCGTACATACAACAAACGGTAAATGAGAAGATATGATACAGAGGCAATGCCGTCATAATAACTGGCTGTTCGTTTAATTCTTCATACTTATCAAAAGCACCACCAATATAGGTATCTGCTTGAATTAAGTTGGCTACCAAGTTGCCGTGAGTAAGCATCGCGCCTTTTGCAACCCCTGTGGTACCACCAGTATACTGAAGTACGGCCACATCATCTAAGCCAACATCTGTAGGACGCTTATATTTCTTACTAGCACCAATTTTCATGGCTTTTTTGAAGCTAACACTGCCTGGGATATTGTAAGCTGGCACCATCTTTTTCACATGGCGAACCACAGTATTAACAAGCAAGCCTTTAAGCGGACTCATTAGATCGCCCATTGAAGCTACGACCACATGATCAACCGTCTTGCTAGCAATATCAGCATAAGTTTTGGCAAAGTTTTCTAATAGAATAAGTGCTTTGGTGTCTGAGTCTTTTAGCTGATGCTCAAGCTCATGAGTGGTGTACAGAGGGTTAACGTTAACTAAGATGAAGCCTGCACGGATAACACCTAGGATACAAACTGGAGATTGAAGGATGTTTGGCATCATTACTGCCACCTTATCTCCTTTTTTTAGACCCAGTGACTGTAAGTAGGCGCCGATATTTTTACTGTAGGTATCTAAGTCATCAAATGATAGTTCTTGATTCATACAGACAAAAGACACTCTGCCTTTGTGATTAACAAAGTTGTCTTCAAAGACTTCAATTAAAGAGGTGTTGGCAGGAGGCATTTCAATATCATATTGCATGCCAAACTTTTCATAAGTTTTTAACCAAGGTCTGTCATTGCGGCGGAATTGGGTGTTTTGATTGTCCATAATCTGTAAAGCTCCTAAAATTTTACTTAAACTATCTGATTTAATTGCACAATTTATTGTGTAATAACAATAAAATAGCATCTGGTGGTATTTTTGTATCTAAAATACACTATTTAACTTCTATATGACAACTAATAAGTTCATAAACCTCAAAAATAGACATGACTGACCAAATCATTTAATTTACTAGACTTCACGTCATCAGCTGACGCATAGAACCTACACTGTCTTTTTAATTCAGTTAATATCCTATACGATACGCTAACTATATAGTGGATAGCTTAATGCTACTGTTATAATAACCACCACAGACAACAATACCATAAAGCCATCTCAATATTTTAAAACATCTTAAACTAAAAATACCCTTTATTTGATTTTATAGATATCCATCCAAAAACTTTTTATATAAAACAAGGCAAAATTACTGATTATGTCTGATATTTCTAATATCCCACCCTCTTCAGCTGTTATTCCTAATGAAGCGATGGACACTCGCTCTGTAGCCGAATTCACGGAACAGGCTTATCTGAACTATGCCATGTACGTGATTATGGATCGCGCGCTACCTCATATTGCTGACGGTTTAAAGCCGGTGCAGCGCCGTATTATTTATGCCATGAGTGAGCTTGGACTAAAGTCGACTACTAAGCCCAAAAAGTCAGCACGTACTGTCGGTGATGTTTTGGGTAAATACCACCCGCATGGGGATACGGCTTGTTATGAGGCCATGGTATTGATGGCGCAGCCTTTTAGCTATCGCTATCCTTTAATTACCGGTCAAGGTAACTGGGGTAGTCCCGATGACCCTAAGTCCTTTGCTGCAATGCGTTATACCGAAGCTAAAATGTCCGCTTATGCCAACACCTTATTGGCGGAGCTGGGACAAGGCACTGTGGACTGGCAAGACAACTTTGATGGCTCGATGCAAGAGCCGGTTACCCTGCCCGCTCGCCTGCCCAACATTTTGCTAAATGGCACCACAGGTATTGCTGTGGGTATGGCCACTGATATCCCACCACATAATTTAAATGAGGTGGTTCGTGCTTCTATTCGACTATTAAAGAACCCAGAGCTATCGGTTAAACAGCTCACTCAGTCGTTACCCGCCCCAGATTTACCCACAGCTGCTGAAATTATCACCTCCAAAAAAGACCTACAAGCCATGTATGAGTCTGGCCGAGGCAGCTATAAAATGCGTGCGGCTTATCATGTTGATAAACAAGAAAAAAACCTAGTCATCATTGATGCACTACCGTATCAGGTTTCAGGTAATAAGATCCAAGAACAGATCGCCAAACTGATGATGGAGAAGAAGCTGCCTTGGGTAGTGGACATCCATGATGAGTCGGATCATGAAAACGCGTGTCGTATCGTGTTAGAGCTTCGCTCTACTCGTGTCGATGTGGACCGAGTCATGAGTCACTTATTTGCCAGCACCGATCTTGAGACCAGCTATCGTGTCAACATGAACATGATTGGTCTTAATGGCAAACCGCAAGTTAAAAATCTAAAAGAAATCTTAGAAGAATGGTTGGTTAGCCGCCGTCAGGTGGTTACCCGTCGCCTATTATTCCGCTTAGATAAAATCGATAAGCGCTTGCACATCTTAGCCGGCTTACTGATTGCTTATCTGCATATTGATGAAGTCATTCGCATTATTCGTGAAGAAGACGATCCAAAAATGGAGCTGATGAACCGCTATGATTTAAGCGAGATTCAGGCCAATGCCATTTTAGACATCCGTTTGCGTCAATTGGCCCGTCTTCAAGAAATTGAGCTTCGCAGCGAAAAAGAAGAACTTGAGGCGGAGCGTGCGACCATTCAAGAGCTCCTAGACAATCCTGAGAGCCTCACCAACTTGATGATCGAAGAGTTAGAGGCGGACATGAAAGAGCATGGCAACAATCGCATGTCGCCAGTCGTAGAGCGTGAAGAAGCCACGGCTCTAAAAGAGTCAGACCTTGTGCCTAGTGAGCCTATCACGGCTATTTTATCTAAAGCGGGCTGGGTACGTGCGGCCAAAGGCCATGATGTCGATGCGGCTGGCATGAGCTTCCGCTCAGGCGATAGCTACCAAGCCCATGTGCGCAGTAAGTCCAATGAAAAGATTCATATTATGGACAATACTGGGCGCAGCTATAGTATTGACGCCCACACATTGGCCTCGGCTCGAGGACAAGGGGACCCTTTAACCAGCGTATTAAAACCTGCTGCTGGTGCCAGCTTTGAGCAGCTTTTGGCCGGTGAAGAAGAGCAACGTATTATTTTGGCCAGCTCTCAAGGCTATGGCTTCATTAATACCTTAGGCAACTTAGAAACCAATCAAAAAGCCGGGAAAAACGTCATTAACTTTGACGAAGATGCTAAGCTTCTAAAAGTGGCCTATATTGATGTTAAGTCTGATACAGCTGAAGAAGGGGCACCTGAAGCCATCGCACAAGACCAAATTGCGGTAGTGACTTCAGCCGGCTATTTATTAATATTTGCCATTGATGAATTACCAGAGCAGCAACGCGGTAAAGGTAATAAGCTGATTAATCTAAAGGCAGGGGAAGAGGTTATCGCCGTGACGCCTCTGCATCATGATGACAGCTTGACTGTCACTGCCGGTAAGCGCCATGTGACATTAAAGCCCATGGACTTAGCCAACTACACCGGTAAGCGTGGTAACCGTGGCAGTCAGTTACCTCGCGGCTTCCAGAATGTGAATGATATTGAGGTGGCAGAGTAATTTTACTCTGCTACTTGCCGAGCTTGGCAAATAGCGTTGTCCCCTATAACCTTTGAAGTGAGTACAGTAATGTTTTTGGTATCTTCTTATTTAAGACAGCTACCTTTGAGTAAGCCCTTGCCAAACCGTATTTTAATCATTTCAGCACTGATGACTTCAGTGGCACTAAGTGGCTGCTCGTCATCAAACAGTGAGACACCTGGCGTCGAAACAGACTCTATTGAACAGCTTAAAGATAATGTTTTGGGCGTATTAACGCCTGAAGAGGCTGCTGAGCATGAGATAGAAGAAGAGCCTGCCGAGCCTGTTAAACAGCTTCAACCTGATGTCAGTCAACAGTTTATTGGGGACACCCCATCACAGCTAAGGTTGGCCAAAGCTTTTCCAGAGCTGCCTTATAGCCTAGATATGCTGCCTGAGAAGGCACAAGCGGTGAATGAGGCTCAGTGGACGCCTGAGGCTATTTTAGATGAGAATTTAATCATTAAAATCCAAGGTCTGCTAAATTACAACCATCACTCTGTCGGGGCTGTCGATGGTCGCTTTGGTGCCAATGTCATCAAAGCTTTGCAAGTTTTTCAAGAAAGGCATGGACTGGAAGTTAATGGCCAGCTAAATCCTGAAACCTGGGCCAAATTGACGGAAAACGAAACGATTATTTCTCAGCCAATTTTGGTCAACTACACCCTAACCGAAGAAGATGTGACTTTAATCTCACATCCAAAAGGACAGCAATTTACCAGTGTTCTCGAAGCTGTGGCCGAGAAATTTCATATGAGCCAAGGGTTATTATTAAGACTTAACCCAGAGACGCCTCTTGAGCAAGGCAACACCATTTTGGTGTACAACCCCTATCAGCCCAATGAGCAAGAGGTTCATAGAGTTGTGGCGGTGAAAGCCAAAAACCTACTTTATGCTTACAATGATAAAGATGAATTGGTAGCCAGCTATCCCACCACCATGGGAAGCGTATATAAACCCTCACCCAATGGGGAATATAAAGTCCTTAGTCGTATCAAAGATCCCACTTACAACAAGGATTTTAGCAATCCCAACACAGTTCTTCCCCCAGGCCCGAATAACCCAGTAGGCCGAGTTTGGATTGGGATCAACAAACCCAGCTATGGTATTCATGGCTCACCGAATCCAGAAAGAATCAGCCGCCAAAACTCGGCAGGCTGTGTGCGTCTGACCAATTGGGATGCGCTTGGACTATATGGCACTATTGAAGAAGGGGCCAAAGTAGAGTTCTTGTAGATTTACTTTTATTGAGTTGCTATTGATAACGGTAGCAACTCAGCTGACAGCTTTTTCTATTCTTGATAGCCCCATTTAAGACCAAATACATGTAGCACACTAACATTATCTAACTAATTGACGATACACCCACATCCCTAGCTTATAGCAAGCCACAGCGACCAAAATCACAATCAAAGTTGCCAAAATATAAACCAGTACATCTGGAAATGGACTTAACCAACCGATTGTAAAGACTAAACCATAATAAGCCTCAACCGGCCACTGCATAACTGGGATATTAGACCCCCAGTTAAAAAAGGCCGATAAGATGCCTAGCCCTATAACACTAAAAATAATACCTACCAGCTTTTGCATAATCGCCTCCAATCGTTTAAATCATTCTTATCTTAACCCCACTCTCAACACTTTTAGGGCTTGAAAAAAAATGACACCTCACTATCCTTAAAGTTTTCGACCAAGAAGACCAAGGACAATGAGATGCCACTTGACGAATTTATCATTAATATCTATCTAATGGTAGAGCAATATTACAACTTAGTCGTTCAAAAACCGTTAAGAAGAGGCGGATTTGCGCCTAAACTTAGCGATAGTGAAGTTATCTGTATGGAGCTGGTGGGTGAGTTTATGGGTATGGATCAAGATAAACAAATCTGGCAATACTTTAAAAACCACTGGCTGTCTTGGTTTCCAAACCTTGGCTCTTACCCTAACTTCGCCAAACAATGTGCTAACTTACACTTTGTTAAACAGCATATACACCAGCAAGTTGCGCAAACTCAAGAGGATAACATTCACTTTATTGATGGTTTTCCGATACCTGTTTGCAAGTATGCTCGTGCTTATCGGCATAAAACGTTTAAAGCCGATGCAAGCTTTAGCTACTGCGCTGCAAAGCAAGAGAAGTATTATGGCTTTGCAGGTCATTTGCTGATTAACTTATCTGGTATGATCAAAGGGTTTACCTTTGCATCGGCATCTATCGATGAGCGTGATGTTGCACCAGAAGTTGCTGATAATATTCATGGTTTATTAGGTGCAGATAAAGGTTATATCCGCCCTGAGTTAACACAGCACTTTGCATCAAAGGGTATTGATTTGCAAACACCGCTAAGACGCAATATGACAGATAATAGACCTAAGTCTGATGTTAATCGATTGATGCGTTGTCGACGTAATATTGAGACTGTTATTGGTCAATTGTCTGACTGCTTTAATATACAGAAAGTACGTGCTAGAGGTTTATGGCATTTGTCTCATCGTTTAACGCGTAAGATCCTAGCGCATAACTTCTGTTTTATTTTAAATAAAAAGCTTGGTAACCCGCCTCTTCAGTTTGAATTGCTAATAAAGTGTTGAGAGTGGGGTTATCTTAATAACTAATAACTAATAGCTAACAACTAATGGCTATATTTAATTCTTATTTTTTTAAAAGTTAATTAGCTATAAACTTAATGCTATTCTCCCTTAATACTATGCTCTCCTAGCCCCAATACCAAGCCTACTTACCTAAGGCAAACAGATTGCAAAAAAAAGCCCTCGTAACGATACTGACGAGGGCTTTTTTATTGATATTTACTAGATAAGCTATCTGACTGTAGTTCAGACTACTGAATTTAAATCAGACTAAATATAGGTCAGGATTTAACCATCACGTAATCCTAAGATAGGTACGACTAAATCCTCTTCGTCAGTCAAATGTTGCGACAAGAAATCTGTACCAGCCACTAAGTTTTTGTGCAGCCGCTCAACAAGAAACTTATCTTCCTGCTCTGCTTTGGCCAGCTCATCGTTTAAGCCTAATAACTCATCAAGCAAAGCATCTAGCTTCACATGGTCATTCTCGAGTATCTCAAAGCCTCTTTTGAGCTGCGGATACGAGCTAACAAATTCTGGGAAAAAACCTCGGTCTTCCACGCTGTGATGCTGATGTAGCTTCAATACGTGCATGCTGATGCGTTGTAACACTTGAGAGCGATAATTCTCCCAGTTAAGAGCGCCCATTAAATGCTCTTCCGTCAGCTGTTTTAAAATACGCTGACGTTTGCGAATATTGGTGTGTACATTTAGCCAACCTGAAGTTTTATACGCATAATCTGAGGAATACCACTGATTGGATGGCAGCTTTTCGTAAAGGAACAGCCAGTCTGATTGAAGTCGAGACTCAGGGTGACGAGGCTTCACTACCGCTTTGGCATTATCGTCTGTACTGCCAACCGTAGCTTGTGGTTGACCTGCTAACTGTGAGTTATTGATGCCCATCATAACCCTCTTGTTTTATCGAGAAAAAATATATAGTAAAGGCTTATGGCTTATAATTAGTAAATTATACTAAACCAAATTTAGCCAGTGTTTAGTACTAATGTAAGGATTTATTTTTAATAATCAACCCTTCATTTGCGTATCCCCAGTCATCTCTGCCTCTCAAACGAAGAATAGCTGCTTTTATCTATTTAACAAATAAGATTTAGCACAATAAAAAAGACCCTCATGGACTTATGAGGGTCTTATGTAAAAATCTCGACTTTTTTGCTATAGAAGCTTAGCGTGCAGGATAATAAGTTTCTGCGCCAGGACCCACAGGTAAACCAAGTACGAATACCCAAACACAGAATAGAACCGTCCAGCCAATCAAGAACATCATTGAGTACGGCAACATCATCGCCATCAGTGTACCCACACCGGTGTTCTTTTTATAGCGCATCGCAACCGCTAGAATCAAACCAAAGTAGCTCATCATTGGGGTAATAATGTTAGTACTCGAGTCACCAATACGGTATGCCGCTTGAATCATTTCAGGCGCATAACCGGTCAACATAAGCATTGGTACGAAGATAGGTGCAGTCACCGCCCACTGTGCTGAGGCTGAACCCAACATTAAGTTAACCAAACCACAAATCAGAATAAAACCAACCAATAGCAGTGGACCGGTTAGACCAATGTCATTTAGGAAAGTAGCGCCAGACACTGCCATTACTGAACCTAGGTTTGACCACTTAAAAAAGGCCGTAAACTGAGCTGCGAAGAATACCAGAACGATATAGATACTCAGCGAGCTCATTGCGTTGCTCATGGCATCAACCACATCTTGGTTGTTTTTGATGCTGCCAGTGATTTTACCGTAGATGTAACCTGGTAGCGCGAAGAACACAAAGATGAAGACCACAATGCCGTTTAGGAAAGGCGAACCTGCAACAAGACCTGTCTCTGGATGACGCAAAATACCATCAGCAGGCACAACCGTCCAAGCCAATAGCAAGCAGAACACCAACATGCTGATACCGGCCCAGATAAGACCTTTTTTCTCAACAGCGCTTACCTGTTCAATTTCGCTTTCTAGAACTGATGCATCATCGGCATCATCTGGATTGTATTTACCTAAGCTTGGCTCAACAATTTTTTCAGTAACAAAATAACCAATTGCACTGATTAAGAAGGTACTGGCAATCATGAAGTACCAGTTTGCTTCTGCACCAACGGTATAAGTCGGGTCGATAATACGCGCCGCTTCTTGGGTAATACCCGACAGTAGCGGGTCAACCGTACCCAGCAATAAGTTGGCACTATAACCGCCTGAAACACCAGCAAAGGCTGCCGCCAAACCTGCTAGTGGGTGACGACCTAATGAGTGGAAAATCATCGCAGCCAGTGGGATTAATACCACATAACCCAGCTCCGATGCCGTGTTAGACATAATACCGGCAAACACGATGGTAAACGTCACCATCTTCTTAGGGGCATTCATCACCAGACCACGCATGGCGGCTGAAATCATACCTGAGTATTCAGCAATACCCACACCCAGTAGGGCAACCAGTACCGTACCTAAGGGCACGAATCCAGTGAAGTTGGTCACTAAGTTTTCGACAATACGTGCCAGCCCATCACCGTTAACCAAGTTCACAACATAGATCATGCCGTCTTCAGCACGACCTGCTGTGCCTTCAGGTCTTGGGTCAATAACAGAGACGCCAAAGTAAGACAGGATAGCGGAAAGTGCCAATAGCAATACCGACATCCAAACAAATAAAATAACAGGGTGAGGTAACAAATTACCTAGCCACTCTACCCCTTTTAAGAATCGCTGCATACGCGAGCTGTCAGCACTCGAATCGTAATGAGAGTTTGGTGAACCACTTCCTTGCATAGGTTGTTACTCCTAACTAAATATAAATTACTGTTAAATTTACATAATGTGACTTTTGCTTACTTGGGAATTAAATTTTTAGGCGGCGATTGAAACACATTTACCAAATAGAAACAAATACTTTTAGTTCACAAAAAAATTAGTTTGTAATAACACTGCTTGATAATTAAAGGCTTGAGGACGATGCTTTGTCAGCGAATAAGCAGCTTTTATGACAGGTCACGTTGCTATGGTCTTGATATCTTTACTAAAATTAGCTAAGCAAACTTTTTAATACAGCAGCCCAACTTGGTAGATTGAATAAAAAAAGCCCCTCACTACTTAAGTAATGAGGGACTTTTTTTGGTTATCGGTAGGACTAATCTGAGAAGGATTCTAGTTGTGACCAAATTGCTGAGAAGGTTTGCTCTAGCTCAGCCCGCATTTGCAGTGTCAGCTTGGTACATAAATGACGTAAGCCATGTACGGTTACCCCAGCGACTTGCGTATAAGCATAGTAGGCTTCCATTTCTCCCATTAACGGCAACTTCTTCACCGTTATTTCATGGCCTTCCCCGTACAGCTCTAAAAATCGATCAAAGGCTCGCCAGCCCATACAAATGATGTGCTTGGGTTGAATTTGTTCAATATCAAGCTGAGTTAGTGCTCGGTGCTCGGCTCGCATCTCCTCTGGTAGCTCGGCCAGTTGCGCTTGTAGCACTACCTCTTTAGGCGCTGCAAAATACGACACAAAGCTGGTCTCGGCACAGCGCTGTAACCGGCTTATGTCTCCTCCACAAATGATTTCTACAATGCGATTGGCATAACGACTGCCTCTCTCAACATCACTGATGTATTTGCAGGGAGTCTCCTCAAAGTCTTTGACCACGGCTTGAGCGCGACGAGCCTCAATATCTCCCCAATCCTCTCGGTTACTGTGACCGGGGTTAATACTGACAAAAAGAAGATCAGGATACTGAGTTTGCCCAGTAATAAAGTTACCGGTATAGCAAAGTGGGTCATTACCCAGTATCAGATTAGCACGCGATACAAACTCGTTAATCCGTTGCTGCTTGTCTTCGAAATAATTGCTCACTCTTAAACGGCTCCCCACTGTGAAACGGCTATTTTAGCTAGTGATTTTTATGTTTTAGCGATATGGGCTGTTTTATACATCCAAATCACTTTCGCCCCCATGAGCATGAATACGACGCTGCTCTTGGCGCTGATAGCGTAGACCGGATCCTTTATACCACTGGGACTGAGTTTGTTGTAGTAAATCACTCAAGCTTTGTAGCTGGCCCTGCAAGGTTTGGGTTAGCCAAAAGTAGCCTTGCCATTCAAAAGGTAGGGTCTGCACACTCGGATAATCTGAGACCTGAATACGAGTAATAGGCCGAAACACCTGATCGCTAGGACTTCTTAGTACAGCAGCGATATGACGCATGCCCTGCGTTAATTCTCGGTGATAATGATCCACTAAAATACGGTTTTCTTCATCGATGGGACTGTGAGCCAGCTTCGGAGCAGCGCTCAATAGTAGATCAATGGTGCCAATGATATTGCGATGTGTGCGCTGAATCATATCCAAATCCTGAGTGTCCATACCAGACTCTTTAGCAGTCGCTGCAATATGGGCTCTAACTCGCAGTAGGCGCTTATTAATCTCTTTAAACTGCTCTACCATGTCTTTATTAACATAGGTGGTTGAGGCAGTATTGGTAACGCCATCAATGGTCGTAACCGTCGTGGCTCCCAAGTCCAGCTGCACATGCTGGGTATCTATATTGGCCACTTCAGAAGAGCTGGGATGATGTTTATTCAGCTCCTTATCTGCCGCTTCACCCTCTTCGATATCCGCTTCTGCAAAACGCTGATCCAAGCTTGGGTCTGAGATATACGCCTCCACTCCATCGTACATGTTTGCACAGGCTTCTAAGTTATTGGCCAATAAAAAGCGCCACATTAACGTCGACTTTAACGGCAGGATTAAAGTGGCCACCACCGCAAATAAGGTGCCAATTAATACGTTGAACGCTCGAGCAATTCCATCAGGACCAATGCTGTTATGGCTGGAGATAACCATACACATGGTTATCCCTGTTAAAAGCCCAATATAGCCTAGCTGCTTGATAGAGTAGTAACCGATAACCCCACTAATGACCCCGACCAACACATAATACAACCAAGCTATGCCAAAATACCCTTGCACCTGGTGATTAATCCACAGCAGGCCTAAACCCACAACGATACCTAGCAACGTACCGAGGACCCGTTCTTTGGCTTTGGTATAAATAGCGCCTTGATATTGCAGCAATCCCAAAATGACGAACACAGTGATGGTAGCCCACTCTGAATGCGGGATTTGGGTGACCTGACTGAATATTAGTGAGGCAACCACCGCCCCACCCAATCTAATGGAGTGCAATAAATCGGCATGCAAATAACGAGCATAGGGCTCAATTAGGGGTGCCATTAAGCGGTTTTTTAATGATTTACTCATCGTCTACCATTGTGTGTTAAAGGGCTTAGCTTAATAAACAGCTTGCCGTCAGACTATTTGGATTGGGTAGGATTAAGAAGAAGCTCACACTCTCGCACATCATCAAACAGCGCTTTATCAGCCACTGTATCGCTTTGTTTGATGACACTCATGTCTCCTGTGGTCTCCATGATTACAGCGAATATCTCAGATTTAGATTTAATGCCATTTTTGCGTAGTATCTGATGGATATCACTTTTAGACAGGCTAGCTTGCTTGATATTGTTCCAATAATACTCGCCATGCGCCATCAATACTACAGGCTCATTATCGATTAGATCCTTTAATGGCTTAACCTTACGACGTATTATCGATACCACAGCCTGCAGTAAAAACAACATAGCCATGGCTACTAATCCTTGTAGTAGCGAGGGAGATTTTGAAACAACCGTAGAAGCTAAGATACTGCCGATACCCACTGTCATTGCAAAGTCATGGCTAGATAGTTTAGAGAAGCTTCTCAGCCCCATCAGACGGGTAAATAGTATCAAACCAAAGTATATGCCTATGGCTGATAAGGCCACAGCCCCTACTTGACTCCAATCCATAGTGCTCCTTTTGTTCTAGGTTAGTTTTGTGGTGTGTTCTAGATTTATTGTGCTTGGCTAATTAAATACCATATATATACAAGCCCTAACTAAAAGAGGCCGTGATTCATATATCTTTGCTACAACACAACAATACCACACTGAATGTATAACAATAACTTACCCTATCAATTTTTTCATCAGTTATTATAAATCATGCTTAAAAGATAATTTAAAGCATCAAAACAAATCAAAAAACCAAAAACTGATTTTAATAACTGATGTGGTTTATCAGTTTTACAAGGAGTGTATTATGTTTAGATGGGCTATCATATTCGCAGTAATCGCCTTATTAGCAAGTTTCCTAGGTTTCGGCGGTGTAGCAGGCTTAAGTCAAGACTTTGCCTACATCTTCTTAGTAATCGCAGTGATCTTATTCATTGTCGGCTTCATTTCACGCAGAAATTAAGGCTTGACCAAATCTAGACTAGCTAATTTACGTTAAATTGGACACTCTTAAATCGCAAAAAAGCTGTTTGATGAGATATAAAATTTATCGTCACCAATCAACACAGTTAGCAACCTAAACAAAGAAACACCTTCGGGTGTTTCTTTGTTTTTATGCGTTTTTTAAAATCAAACAAGTTTTTAAACCAAATAAGGTTAAAGTTGAATAAGTCTAGTCTTCTCAAGCCATTAGAGACTCGAGTCATTAGAAATAAGCACTAAGGTTGTCATTGCTTTAGGTTCCCGTTACTATCAAACTAACTGGTTACTATAAAAATAGATAAAACAAATACAAGATAAGGTACCCAAAGCCATTCCCTTTATTTTAGGAGTCAGCCTATGATTTATGATGTCATTGGAGACATTCATGGTCATGCCGATAAATTAAAAGGCCTACTCACCAAGCTGGGCTATACTTTAACCAAGCATGACACGTTAAATCTACATTACTATCAGCCACCCCAAGGACATCGTGCCATGTTCATCGGGGATCTGATGGATCGTGGGCCACAGGAAGTTGAGTCGCTTGAGATCGTTTACGCCATGTTAGATACCGGCGTCGCTGATGCGGTAATGGGTAACCATGAATACAATGCTCTGGCATATGCTACGGTTGATGAAACGGCCATGCAGCACCAAGACAGCACACAGCCCCTGTATTTACGCCGTCACAATGAGACCCATACCCGCCAGCACCAAGCCTTCTTAGATGAGGTGCCTTTTGGCTCAAAAGCTCATGAATACTGGCTAAATAGATTTGCTGAACTGCCACTCTGGATAGAAACCGAGCATGCTTGTTTTGTTCATGCCTGTTGGGATGTCGACAACATGGCGCTATTAAAGCCAATGCTAACATCAGACAATCGCCTCACAGCAGAAGCTTTACAGCGCACAGGACAGAAGCACTCTGCCGAGTACGATGCTTTAGAACGGGTTCTTAAAGGCTTGGAGATACCTTTACCTGAAGGCATCAGCTTTACTGATAAAGACGGCGCAGTACGCAGCCGTATGCGCGTTAGATGGTGGGAGGAGCAGCTACAAGGTAAGCGTATTGTCGATATCGCTCGAGCACCACGTTCAGACTTGGCTCAAATTCCACAAGATGCTTTGGTTGAAAACTTAGACTTTAGCTTAAAGACCAACAAACCGGTGTTTATTGGTCACTACTGGCTTAATGACACCCCTGCTCCACTAAGTGATCAGGTGGTCTGTACTGACTATTCAGCAGCTGGTACGGGCTACTTAACGGCCTATCGCTTTGATACCAATAATCCTTATCCTCTATCACCAAAAAACTTTGTGCAATATATTGACCAATAAAAGTCTTTTTATTGCCCCCGAAATTTTGTATGATGAATGTTTTTTGTAAGGAAACTCAAACCATGGCAAATGCCACAAATAACCTGCAAGAAGCCCCTCTTGGGCCAATCCAATCACCGGCTGGCACGCCAAAAGTGGGTATTATCATGGGCTCACAATCGGATTGGGCCACCATGAGTTTGGGCGTACAATTATTGGCAGATTTTGGTGTGCCCTTTGAATGCGAAGTGGTTTCAGCGCATCGTACTCCCGATAAATTATTTGATTATGCCAAATCTGCAAAAGACAAAGGGCTACAAGTAATTATCGCTGGTGCGGGTGGCGCCGCCCACCTGCCTGGTATGTGTGCCAGTCAAACTGAGCTGCCTGTATTAGGGGTTCCCGTAAAATCCTCAACTTTAAGTGGCTGGGACAGCTTGTTATCTATCGTTCAGATGCCAAAAGGCATTGCGGTAGGGACTTTAGCCATTGGTACAGCAGGTGCTTATAACGCAGGTCTATTGGCCATTCAAATCCTAGCCCTACAAGATGAGTCTCTAGCCAAACAGTTGTTAGAGTTCCGCCAAAAACAAACGGACACCGTATTGGCCAGTCCAACACCTGGCGTAATCAATAGCTAAATTTGCTATACTTGAGTGATTAGTTATTTGTTAACAAAGGGGTGCTATTAGCACCTTTTTGTTTTTATAATCCTTTATTCTCGTTATTTATTTTATCCATTACATTTCCACTTAATTTAATTTTTTATTCAATTTAATTGTATTAAGAGCCGAATATGACCACAGCTAACGCTTATCCTGCAGCCCAAACTATCCGCACTATTGGTATCCTTGGTGGCGGTCAACTCGGTATGATGCTGGCAGCTGCCGCCTTACCGCTTGGTTATCGCTGTGTTTTTTTAGAAGACGCCCCAAATTGTCCTGCCTCTTTGTATGGTCAGGTATTTACCAGCGAGCAGCTTGAAGACTTTATCGCTGCTGCAGATGTCTTTACCTTAGAGTTTGAGAATACTCCAGCCAAAACAGTAGCCCGCTTAAAGCAGCTGTCTGATTCTGGTGAGAAGCAAGGCATGTTCCCACCGCCACAAGCTCTAGAGGTAGCGCAAGACCGTCTAAGCGAAAAAAGCTTGTTTAATGAGCTAGGTATTAAAACCGTCCCTTTCAAAAGTGTCAGCTCTAAACAAGAGTTAAAAGCTGCCAGTGAAGAGCTTGGCCTGCCCTTGGTTCTAAAAACCAGCCGCGGCGGTTATGATGGCAAAGGTCAGTTTGTGGTAAAAACAGAAGCCGACATTACGGAAGCGTGGAAGGCTTTAGGAGATGCAGTTACTGGTAAAGGTAGCCTTACGCCAACCCCTGCCCCTTTGATCGCTGAAGGCTTTATTAACTTTAGCCGTGAGGTTTCTATCATTGCTACCCGTGCTCAAGATGGGTCAATACGTACTTATGATTTGGTAGAAAACAACCACCACACGGGCATCTTAGCTACCTCTCACGCCCCAGCTGTGGGTACCAGTCACTTATTGCCTGAAGCAAAAAAAGCCATTGAAACCTTAATGACTCACTTAGACTATGTGGGTACTATGGCGCTTGAGCTGTTTGTTAGTAAAGATGAAAAAGACAAAGACATCATTCTAGCCAACGAGATTGCTCCTCGAGTTCATAATTCAGGTCACTGGAGTATTGAAGGCGCTGTAACCAGTCAGTTTGAAAACCATATGCGTGCCGTTGTGGGACTGCCTCTTGGCGATACTGACAACGTCTATCCTTCAGTGATGGTCAACGTATTGGGTGAGTATCCTAATATCGCAGATGTTCTCTCAATTGATGGTGCTCATTATCACACCTATCACAAAGAAGAGCGTGCGGATCGCAAAATTGCCCACATTACGTTGATGCCAAATGATGTGGCTAAACTTGATGAAGCACTAGATCAGTTAGTCGCTGTTCTACCCAATAAAATGGGTCTTGATTAATGACTACGCAAGGCGCTCAAAATGCAAAAAAAGGCATGACCATTTGGATTGATGCCGATGCCTGCCCCTTGGTGGTTAAAGATTTAATCACCAAGACCGTTTTGCGCACCAACACCCCTGCTATTTTTGTGGCCAATCAGCCCATCAAGGTTCGTAAATCACCGCTGATTACCATGAAAGTAGTGGGCTCAGGCTTTGATGTCGCCGATGATTACATTACTGATAATGTCGCCCCTGGTGATTTAGTAATTACCAGCGACATACCTTTGGCTAATGATGTGCTAGATAATGGGGGGCAGGTTTTAACCCCGCATGGCATTATTTATGACAAAAACAACATCAAGCAAAAGCTCAATGCCCGCGACTTTATGGACACCATGCGCTCCACTGGGGTGCTTGATTTGAGCCAAATGGGCGGTCAAAAGCCCTACTCCGATAAAGATAAAAAGCAATTTGCCGATGGTTTAAATAAACTGGTGCGCTAAGTCGTACCCGTTTATTACTCCTTCTATTTCTTACCTATCAACCACCAACCTCATTTCCTTGCAAAGGGGATACACACTGCAACCAATCTCTATTTAAGCCCTACATCTTCTCACTGAGCTCTCCTCTGATTATTGATACAGTAGTTACCAAGATAGTTTGATACTTATGAAATCCTCTTATAGAGAAAACACAAGCTAGAGAAAGCATAAGTTATTGATATAAAAGATAATAAGCAATCGGAGTAAGCAATAAGATGAATATTTTAGTAATAGGCGCAAGCGGTCGTGTGGGGTCAGAGTTGGTACAACAACTACTTGATGATAATCACAGCGTTACAGGGACCTCACGAGAAAATAACCCATTATTCGATAACGACAACTACACTCATTTGGCGGTGGATTTAACGGCTGAAAAAGAAGAGATTGCCAAGCAGATTGCTGGCAATTTTGATGCGGTGTATTTTACAGCAGGCTCAGGCGGCAAAGATGTATTGGGCGTTGATTTGCATGGCGCGGTCAAAACCATGCAAGCGGCGCAAATCAAAGGCATTAGCCGCTATATTATGCTAAGCACCGTGTTTTCACTAGATACGACGAAGTGGACATTGCCGGGTATTAATCAGCTAAAAGACTATTACATCGCTAAGCACTATGCTGATCATTGGTTAATTAATAACAGCACTCTAGACTATACCATCGTGCAAGCGGGCGCCTTAAAAGAGCGCGAAGCTACCGATAAAATAGCGATTAATGCAGACTCAGCGGGTGAAAATGCCATTAAAGATGTGGCGGCTACTCTAGCGGCCGTATTGAGCGCAGACAACACGGTTCATAAAGTGTTTAGTATGCAAAATGGCGATACCCCAATTGCAGAGGCTGTGGCAAATATTAGCTAATGGCTTAGGCTCGGCCAATCCCAAAGCCAATAACCTCATCAATTTTCTTAGCGCCAGTCACTACCATCAAGAGTCTATCGACACCCAAAGCGATACCGCTACAGGCTGGTAGATCATCACAAGCGGCTACCAAGTGCTTATCAATGGGCATAATGGGTAGACCGCGGCTGGCACGCTCTTTATTATCTGCCTCAAACCTAGCTTGCAGTGCAGCCCCATCTGCCAGCTCATCATACGCATTGGCGATTTCAATACCGTTGATATACAGCTCAAAGCGTTTGGCCACCTCATTGCCCTGCTCGTCAGTCTCAACCTTGGCTAAGGCTGCTGTAGCGGGTGGATAGTCAGTAATAAGCGTTGGCATATCATGACCTAAATTGGGCTCAACCAAATGGCTAAATAGCACATCAAGCCAGCCTTGACGGTCCTCACCTAACTCTAGTCCACCAAAGCCATGCTCTGTCGCTACTGCAATGATAGCCTCAAGACTTGCAGTTAAGGGATGCAGACCCACATGGTCGAGGAAAGCTTGGCTATAACTGTAATGAGTTAGCTTCTGTGGCTGCCCATAAACAGCTGTCAATAAGTCAGATAACTCATTGGCCAGTGCCTCAAGACTAAACCCTGGGCGATACCATTCAAGCATCGTAAATTCGCTGTTGTGGCGACCGCTCACCTCATTATCCCGAAACACTGGGCAAATTTGATACATTGCCACTTGCCAAGCGGCTAGCATTCGCTTCATTGCAAACTCAGGAGAGGTGTGCAAATAATGGGTTTGTGGCTTATCTTGCACAGTCACGTTGGTCGATATCGACGGCACAAACACATCAGTATTACCTGCCTGCGACATCAATGGCGTTTGCACTTCTAATACCTCACGTTCAGCAAAAAACTGACGTAATGTTTCCATAAACTGAGCACGCTTAACTGCCATCTCTAGGCTCATTGAAGGTGCATAACTTTGAGAGTTGGCTTTGTCATTAAAAGGGGCGGACGACATAGAATTAGACATGACTTACTCTTTATATACTGGTATTAAATAAGGCCCAGTTAAGGGCCTAATTTTAAAAATCGACTAAATAAGAAACGGCTGTAAAGGTTGAGCAGTAAGCTTTTAACGCTCAAATAACCACTCGCGGCGCAGAGCATAGTTTTTACGCAAAGCATCAAAGGCTTGACCTTCAACCGCAGACGCTGATTCATCTAAAGCTTCTCTAAGCAAGCTATCATCGGCTTTAATATCATAAAATTCAACCAGCTTTTCAGGGGCTTGTTTTAGATCTTGCCAGTGATACGGATTATCCGGCAGTAAATCAGCCATTAGGTCCTGCTCTTTGATGGTCAGGATATCCGCCCCTTTTTCGCCATAAGAGCGAACAAAAGTATCAAAGATAATCTGAGTGCCACGCAGTTTACCCTCTAAGGTATAACCCGCAATGTGCGGCGTAGCAATGGCCAGCTTCTTAAGTAGCTGAGCAGGTACTTGAGGCTCATGCTCAAATACATCGAGTACCACTTGGCGCTGCGGGGATTTATCGAGCTCAGCCAGTAAATCTGCCTCACTAACTACAGGACCACGAGCGGTATTAATCAGTAAAGTCTGCTGTGGAATCTTAGCCAGTGCAGCAGCATCAATCATATGATAGGTAGGCAGCTCACTATGGCCTAGCATCGTTAACGGCACGTGCAGACTAATCACATCACTCTCAGTTAATACCTGATCAAGGCTAGCATTATTGATAATTGAAGCCGACTGGAAAGGGTCGTAGCCCAGCACCTCCCATCCTAAATCCAGCGCATATCGTGCTAGGGTGCTACCAATATTACCTAAGCCAATAATCCCTACTTTAACCGGCTTATCTTCATTCGCTGACCAGTAATCAGGACGCAACTGTAAAATAGCGCTCAGCACATATTGTGCCACAGAGTGCTTGCTGCAGCCGGCAGCATTGGCGAAGCGAATACCGCGTAAACTAACATAACCTTCATTGACGTGGTCAGTACCAATAGTGGCCGAACCAACAAACTTAACACTCTGGTTTTTATCCAGCAGCTTAGCATCTACTGGCGTTACCGAACGAATCAGCAGAGCATCAGGCTGGTGCTGTTCGAGCGCTTCAGGCGTAATATCTCGACCGGCCATTTCAATCACATTAATAGGATGCTTTAAGATCTCTTCATTAAAATAGTCGTGCAAATGAGCAATGTTACTATCGGCAATAATGGTGAGCATGAGAAAAGTTAATCCTTATTTAAATGAGTGTCGTTGTTTTTATTGAGATTAGTTTTATAGATATCAGTTTTATGGATATTAAGAGCGATTTGTCGTTTATAGACTCTATTTATAGTTTAGCTCTTATTTATCCGGTCGATGATTATCATCTTCTTTGTGATTATGAGAAGAATCTGGTACTGAGCAGCTTTTTAGCTCCTGCGCCGAGTCTGATTTATCAGTCCCATCTTTTGGCGCATCGGCAAACGGATACTTACTAAAAGTCACCACGTTGGGAGAAATCTCTAACGCCATAGGCCGATCTGCCGGCTTCCATTGATGCTCATCAAGCTGGGCATAACAAGGGGCAAAGATAATATTACGATGTTGATTAATCCATTCTCGCCAAACCGCTAGAGCAATTGCCAACACAACAGGCCCGATAAATAGACCCACAAAGCCAAAGGCTGTCAGGCCTCCTAGTACCCCAATAAAGATAATGATAAAGGGAATCTTGGTGGCGCCAGAGATTACAATAGGACGGATTAGGTTATCCACCCAACTGATCACCAACATACCCCAAAGTGCCAAACCAATAGCCTCAGCAGTGTGACCTTGAGTTAGTAGCCAAATAGACACCCCCATCCAAGCAAAAGGAGTACCAAACGGAATCAGCGCCACAACGAAGGTCATCAAGGTCAATAGGATAGGACTTGGTGCGCCTGCAGAATAATAGCCAATACCGGCTAGAATAGCCTGCGCCAATGCAGTTAGACCAATACCATAAACCACTGCCTGAGTGGTCGAGCCCACAGAGTCAATATAATCATCAATACGGTTACCAATGATATTACGTAGTGCCTGACGGATTTGTTTAATCAGGCTAATGCCATCTCGATAGAAGAAAAAGATAGTCATCAACGCCATGCCCATCTTGGCCATAGTGCTCAGTGCCACATCTAAGGCGACTTTTCCGTAATACAAATGCGACTGTAACCAAGCTCTAAATGCACTCAAAGACGCTTCAGGATCTTTGTTAATCTCCCACAAGATGTCTTTAACTTGCTGCCCAATGACTGGGATATTCTTAATCTCTTCAGGTAAATCAACGTAGCCTACCTTGATTCGATATAGCAGGTTACTGTATAAGTTGACGGCCTCTTGCTGGAGTACAAAAAGACCCAGCACCACAGGCACCCCTAACATCAAAGAGATACACACCGTCATGATACCGGCGCTAATATTGGGACTTAATCTTACTTTTTGATGGAAGAAATTATAAGCAGGGAAGGTGACATAAGACAGGATAGCGGCCCATAAGGCAGGCACGATAAAAAACTGTACCACCTTAAAGCAAAGAATAAACAGTATCACTAATAAGGTTGCGGTCAGCACCCGCTGTGTGACCCGCTCCCGCGTCCAGTTTTCAATCATGACAGCGCATACCCAAGTAACGTAACAGAGAATTTAGAGTTGTATTAATCTATTGTATTATGCGATAAGAATCTAAAAATGAGTAATGTTAACTTGTAACTTTTACTTACAATATTAATGCCACTAGCTGTCCCTACACCCATAGGCTTAGGGGGTTTAAATACCAAAAAAGAGCATAACGCAAAAACGCTATGCCCTTTAAATTGGCTGCTAGACAGAGATTTTATTAACAAATAAACCTTCTAGACTAGATCTGTAATTCACCCACATCAGCCACCGTTAAGAACAGCTCACGCACCTGCTTCAACAAGGTCAAGCGATTAGCTTTTAGAGCTTCATCTTCACTGTTCACCATTACATTATCGAAGAAGCCTGTCAATGGGGCTTCTAATGTGGCTAGCGACTGTAAGATTTGGTTGTATTGTGCGTCAGCCTGCAAAGGAGCTACCTCAGTCTTGGCTTTGCTTAAGGCTTGATACAAGATTTTTTCAGCGTCTTCTGTTAATAAAGACTCGTCAACCGACTCACCCACTTGCCCTTCTGATTTAGCTAAGATATTGGCAACACGTTTGTTAATCTCTGCCAATGTCGCCGCTTGTGGTAAGTTACGGAATTCACTCACCGCATGTAAGCGCTGGTCAAAGTCTAAAGGTAGGTGTGGATTTATGGCCAATACTGCTTGAATACTATCAACACTGATACCTTGCTCAGTATACATAGCGCGATAACGTGAGTTGATAAACTCCATAACTTGCGTCAAAGTTTTTTGCTCATCAGCCAGCTTACCTTGATAATTAGCAACGGCTTGTTCGATTAAGACTTTTAAGTTAATAGGCAGCTTCTTCTCAATTAAGATACGAAGCACACCAATGGCTGAGCGGCGTAGACTGAACGGGTCTTTTGATCCTGTCGGGGCTTGGTCAATACCGAAGATCCCAACCAAAGTGTCTAGGCGATCGGCTAAGGCCAGACAAATACCAATAGCGGTCTGCGGTAACACATCACCGCTAAACTTAGGTAAGTACTGCTCTTCAACTGCAGCAGCAATGGTCTCAGGCTCTCCGTTTAAACGAGCATAATAAGTCCCTGCAATACCTTGCAGCTCTGGGAACTCACCCACTAAAGTACTGGTTAGATCTGCTTTTGATAGCATGGCAGCACGCTTAGTCTGCTCAACATCAATGTCTGAATAAGCGGTAATGTTTTGCTCTTTAAAGGTGGTTGCGATGAACGCTGCTAAACTAGCAATGCGCTCAGACTTTTCCCAAATGGTGCCTAACTTATCTTGGAAGACACGATTTTTTAGGCTTTCTGCCATCTCGATAAGTGGCTGCTTTTGATCTTGTAAGAAGAAGAACTCAGCATCAGCCAAACGAGGACGCACTACTTTTTCATTACCACTAACCACTTGGCTTGGGTCTTTTGACTCAATGTTGCTAATGAAGATAAAGTAAGGTTGCAGTTTGCCTTCTTTGTCAGTTAAACAGAAGTACTTTTGGTCGGCTTGCATGGTGCTGATTAAAGCTTCTTGTGGCACTTGCAAAAAGCGCTCTTCAAAGCTTGCACGTAGGGCCACTGGCAAATCAACTAGCGCGGTCACTTCATCTAATAAGTCTTGAGGCACAATTGCGTCAGCATTTACTTCAGCAGACAGTTTTTTCACCCCTTCAACGATTAACTGTTGGCGACGGTCAAAATCAACGATAACCTTAGCCGCTTCAAGTGCACTCTCATACTCATTGGCATGTGGTATTACTATCGGCTGTGGTGAGTGGTAACGGTGACCTAAAGTCTCATTTCCTGCCTGCAAACCTTGAATAGACGCCTCAATCACTTGATTGTCTTGCATCAGCACCAACCACTTCACCGGACGGACGAATTCTTCACGGCTAGCCCCTGAACGCATACGCTTTGCAATTGGTAAGTTGTCTAAGGCATTTTGGAAAATATTTGGCAATAACTCAGTCGTTTCTTGACCCTGAACCGTTAATTCATAACCAATATAATCACCCTTATCGGTTTCAATAGTCATCAGCTCACTAACATCAATACCTAGACCTTTGGCGAAACCTTCAGCGGCGCGAGTTGGCTTACCTTCAGCATCATAAGCGGCCTTAACTGCAGGACCACGCTTTTGTTCAACACGATCTGGCTGCTTGTCACTAATGCCTTCAATCAATAAAGACAAACGGCGAGGTGCTGCCATAACCTTTAAGCTGTCATAGCTAATATTAGCGTCTTGTAATTGGGTTTCAACGCTCGCTTTTAATGAATCACGTAATGGCTTTAAGCTTTTTGGTGGCAGCTCTTCACTACCTAGTTCAAATAAAATTGTACTCATGAGATTCTCTATTTTCGAAGATGTTATTAATATTTATAGGCTATAGATGGCTCTATGCAAGCTCACAAAAGACCGCTCACAAAAATTATTTATCGGCTTTTTTGTCTGCAGTGCTGTCATCTTTTGGCAAATACTTTTTCAGTGCAGCCTCGCGGTGCGCCTCATCTGCCAATGGGAAGCCAAGCTTCGCGCGCGCCTGAACATAACCTTGTGCCACTTTACGAGCTAAAGTACGGACTCTTAAAATAAAGCGTTGACGCTCAGTCACTGAAATTGCGCCACGAGCATCTAGCAAGTTAAAGGTATGCGACGCTTTTAACACCATCTCATAAGCAGGCAGGGGTAGATCAGCTGCTACCAGCTTATCTGCTTGCTCTTCATAAAAATCAAATAACTCAAACATCTTCGGCACATCAGCGTGCTCAAAGTTATAAGTCGACTGCTCCACTTCATTTTGGTGGAACACATCGCCATAAGTTACTTTACCAAACTCACCATCGGTCCAAACTAGGTCATATACGCTATCTACGCCCTGAATGTACATCGCTAGACGCTCAAGACCATAAGTGATTTCACCGGTTACTGGGAAGCACTCAAGACCGCCCACTTGCTGGAAGTAAGTGAACTGAGTCACTTCCATACCGTTTAACCAAACTTCCCAACCTAGGCCCCATGCACCAAGCGTTGGTGACTCCCAGTTATCTTCTACAAAACGCACATCATGAGTCAGGGTATCAATACCAATCGCCTCTAACGAGCCTAAGTACAGCTCTTGAATATTAGGTGGGTTTGGCTTCATGACCACTTGGAACTGATAATAATGTTGCAGGCGGTTGGGGTTATTACCATAACGACCATCAGTTGGGCGACGCGAAGGCTGGACATAAGCTGCGTTCCAGATTTCTGGACCTAAAGAACGTAAAAATGTCGCAGTATGAAAGGTCCCTGCCCCCACTTCCATATCGTAAGGCTGTAAAACCACACAGCCTTTTTCTGCCCAATAAGTTTGCAAAGTCAAAATTAATTGTTGAAAAGTCATAATGTCGCCACGTTTTAATGAAAATAGGGATGAATAAGCGAGTCGAATGTGATCGCTTATGGTCAATTTTTTTAAGGGTTAACTTTAATACGTTCACCTTACTAAAAAAACGCTATTTTATCTATATTGTAAGCCGAATTGATGCAAATATAGACAAAAAAATACCTAGATGGTAACCCATCTAGGCAGGAGGAAAAGTATGCTGTCGTGGCCAACGAATGACCACTCATCTTATTGTACTTATACTGAAGCTAATAACGGGCCAATAATGAAGCCAAATTACCTCTATTTCTTATTATATATTTTTTTATAATGTCTGGGGTTATAGTAATGTTTCAGGATATTACGTATTAGCCAATATCCTGAATAGCATCTCCCAAAAAATCCTGCTCAGGCTGTTTTTTATTTAGCTACTCACCGTGTGCTTATACATAAGAATCCGCAGTAGCTTTTGGCATAATTAGCCACAGGATTAAGTAAATTAAAATACCTGGAACCGCCGCACTGGCACTAGAAATAATAAAGAATAAAATACGGGTTAAGTTAGGCGACCACCCAAAGTACTCTGCTACTCCGCCCATAACCCCTGCAATCATTCGATGATTACGTGAACGATGTAGTTTTTTTAATTTTGCCATAACAACTTTCTCCTCTCGAAAAATGACACGGTACCAAACTGTCAAAGGACCTCTAGGGCGTGTCCTCAATTTAACTTACAGTGAATAATAGTACAAGCTAGGTAAAGCATAGATTTAAAATTGCGTGCTAGCTTTTCATAGCGTGTTGCTAT
>NZ_FUGD01000022.1 GCF_900162815.1 Psychrobacter pasteurii
TTACTGTTCTCGCCATGGCTTGAGTTTCCCTATATTTTGTTGATATATAGGATTAAAATAAGGCTTTATCTGTATTTTTCAAATTAGGGACACGCCCTAATAATGAGTGCGGCCGCTAGTAACTACAAGGCCCGGTCACATCAGCGCACACATCAGACACAACCCATTGACGTAGCCATTACAAAAATCATATCCAGTTACCTGAGCTTAACTTGCATTTTGGCAAGTTTTGAGCTGTAATCAAGGGCTTACATCCTTCTATTTAGCTAAGGTAATTGCTGTTTATTATGTCCAATACCCGTAACCCTTCTTATTCTGATACCCCTTTGGCGCAGCGTATGCGTCCCAAATCTTTGCAGCAAGTTATTGGACAGACCCACCTTCTGGCACCGGGAGCACCCATCCGCCGCTTTGTCGATCATGGTCACCTTCCCTCCCTCATTTTGCATGGAGAGGCCGGGATTGGCAAGACCACCATTGCTATGCTGTTGGCCGATGCAGTAGGCCGCCCTTTTTACCCGTTATCGGCGATTAATACTGGGGTAAAGCAGTTGCGCGAAGTGCTCGATGCGGGCAGTAAATCAGGGCAAACCGGATTGGACTTTGCCGCTCCTGTGGTATTTATCGATGAGATTCACCGCTTTAATAAAGCGCAGCAAGATGCCCTGCTTGGGGCCGTGGAATCAGGCGATATTACCTTAATTGGGGCCACTACCGAAAACCCTTCGTTCAGTGTTAATAACGCCCTACTCTCCCGCTGTCAGGTTTATCGTTTAGAGCCGTTAACTGAAGAGCAGATTGAACAGCTGCTACAACGGGCGATAGTAGAAGATGAATTTTTATCCAAGTTAGATATTCAGCTTCAAGCGATTCCGCAGATTGCCAAATTGGCACAAGGTGATGCTCGTAAATCACTAAATTTATTAGAGCTTGCGGTTCAAGCTTCAGACCATAGTCAGCAGCCGATAGTCATTGATGACACCCTACTTGCCAGTGTGGCGCAAACTGCCCTGCAGCGCTATGACAAAGATGGCGATCAGCATTACGATATTATCTCGGCCATGATTAAGTCGGTACGTGGCTCAGACCCTGATGCAGCTCTATATTGGATGGCACGAATGTTGGTAGCTGGCGAGCCGCCAGAGTTTATCGCCAGACGTTTGGTCATCTTAGCCAGTGAAGACATTGGTAATGCCAACCCCAATGCGCTACTGCTCGCCGATGCTGCGCTGCGTTCGGTGAAAATGATTGGTATGCCCGAAGCGCGTATTATTTTGGGCCAAGTGGTGGTGTATTTGGCCACGTCAGCCAAAAGCAACAGTACTTATTTGGCGATTAATAAAGCGATGCAGCTGGCACAAAAAGATCAGTCTCCGGTACCACTTCATTTGCGTAACGGGGTAACCAAACTGATGCAAACCCAAGGCTATGGCGAAGGGTATATCTATCCTCATGATTATCCCAATCATTATCAGCACCAGCAATATTTACCTGATAATTTAGTCGGCACCCAGTTTTATCAGTATGCTGATAACCAACGTGAGCAACACAGCCTACAATTTATGCAGTGGTTAAAGTCTCAACCTAATTCAAATCAATAGCTAGCCCAATAACTGGCCCAATAAGCAGTCTATTAAAGGGATGAAGTACGAATAAAACGGCATTCAGCACTGTTTAACTTCTCCTTAACAACTTGTTTTAATAACTTTTTGACACCATTGATTCATGGCAGTTAATGGCACTCAGCCCCAGTTACAGGTACAATGGTCACCATATTCACAGCTAATAATCTGATAAACAATAAAAGAGAAACCTTTCATGGCACTAGATAATATTAAAGACATCATTGAAGACATTCGCGCCGGTAAAATGGTCATCTTAATGGATGATGAAGACCGCGAAAATGAGGGCGATCTAATTATGGCCGCTACTCATATCAACCCTGAGGCCATTAACTTCATGATTACTCATGCTCGCGGCTTGGTGTGCTTAACCTTGACCGAAGAGCGTTGCCGTCGTCTTGAGTTGCCACTAATGAGTGACAACAACGAAGCCAAGTTCAGCACCAACTTCACCGTCTCTATTGAAGCGGCTGAAGGGGTAACCACAGGTATTTCTGCGGCCGACCGTGCGCGGACCGTACAAGCGGCCGTTTCTGCAACTGCCAAAGCTGAAGACATCGTCCAGCCCGGTCATATCTTCCCTATTATGGCCAAAAAAGGCGGCGTGCTACACCGTGCCGGTCATACAGAAGCCGGTTGTGACCTAGCCCGTCTAGCAGGTCTTGAGCCTGCAGCAGTAATTGTAGAGATTATTAATCCAGATGGCACCATGGCCCGCCGTGATGACTTAGAGAAATTTGCTGCTGAGCATGATTTAAAAATCGGTACCATCGCTGATCTAATTAACTACCGTATTGCCAATGAGCAAACGGTTAATGAAGTTAGCAAGCAACCTTTTGAAACGGACTTTGGTACTTTCACCCTGTATCAGTTCAAAGAATATGGCGCTACGGAAACTCACTTAGCGTTAGTAAAAGGCGATCCAAGCGAAGGCGTAAGTACTGTCCGTGTGCATGGCTTCCATCCCCTACGTGATTTATTCTCTGCTAAACGTGATGCCACCGGCCGCAGTGGTTGGAGCGTACAAAGCTCATTGCAAGAAATCAGCCAGTCTGAGCGTGGCGTATTAGTATGGATTGGTAACGACGAGCCAGTAGATTTGGGCGAAGCACTTGAGCGCGCTAATAACAATCAATCTGTGTCTACTTTAGCGAACCAGCCTTATCGCAGTATCGGTGTGGGCGCGCAAATCCTGCGTCATTTAGGCGTACGTGACATGCGCTTACTGTCAACGCCGCTTAAATTTAATGCGTTGTCAGGTTTTGATCTAAACGTAGTGGAATGTATTGATTCTCCTGATGCGTCCAACCGTTAAGTCTTTCAAACCGCTGTTAAGCCACACCCTTACAGCGACCAAAGATAAAGCCTCTACTCTGTTGCAGCCGTATACTCCAAGGCTGCAGCAGGTAGTCAGTTATGATGGCGTGTCTATTCCAGTCACTGTCATTGGTCGACCTGAGGCCGAGCCCGTAGTGTTGCTCCATGCCTTTGGTATGGACGCCCGTCAGTTTTTGCCTTTTGTGTTACCGCTGTTGGGGCAGTATTGCTTTTATCTGCCTCATTTTCGTGGCTTTGGCTTAGCGGCCAATACTCCAAGCAGTGAATTTAATTTCATCGAGCAATATGCCGATGATCTAGAAGTTATCTTGACCCATATCTGTACCGAGCATCAGGTAGAATCTGTAGATGTCGCGGCCATTTCCATGGGAGCGCTGGTAGTTTGGGCTCATTTTAATCGTTATGCACATAGCGATCCTCAATCCACTCCTGCCAGTTCTAACCATGGCAATAGCTCTGCTAACAACCACTCCTCTACTACAAATTCTTCTAAAAACCATTCAAAAATTAAGCGCTATCTAAACATCGACCAATCCCCCATCGTGCACAATCAGCCCGATTGGCAAGGCGGTGTGTTTGGTGAGAAACAAGCGCAAATCTTTGAGCAATTTAGTGAAGTATTGCAAGCCACGCTACCGTATTTTCAGCATCAAAATATTACCGATTTTAGTCACCTGCCTTTTGCTGTAAAGCGTCAGATTACACAGGTGGAAACGGCATTTTCATTAATGTCAGCCGGTCGCCTACCCTCACAGTTGTTTATTAAAAGTAGCAGCTACCTGCCCGATTATAAATTGGCAGTGTATCAACATCCCACGTGGCAACAAAAGCTAAAAGGATTAAACGCTTATCTTGAGCTGCCTTATGATTATCGAGAGGCGCTCACTCACACTCAGACTCCAGTAACCATGTTAATTGGTGCCCAATCGCAGCTTTATGATCCCACATGGCAACGCCAAGTAGCGGATATCCTGCCCAATGCCGATGTGATTGAAATCGCTGAATCCGGTCATGCCATTCCTTTAGATGCGCCAATCCAATTTGCTCAGGTTTTAAAACGTTTTTTACACGCCAGTTAAAATTAATAAGCACTAGCTAGCTCGCCTTTCTCTTATTGCTGCAACACCCATTAATGTCTTGGCTAAATAGAGTCTAAACGTCATTGCTTG
The DNA here is from genome assembly GCF_900162815.1 of Psychrobacter pasteurii. Lineage (GTDB taxonomy): Bacteria > Pseudomonadota > Gammaproteobacteria > Pseudomonadales > Moraxellaceae > Psychrobacter > Psychrobacter pasteurii. The sequence continues at coordinate 4,130 of NZ_FUGD01000022.1, forward strand.
TGTCACCGCGTGGTATTGCCTATACTTGAGGCACACTTTCACATACCTAAATGGACTTAAGTATGGATACGCTCTCTGTGGCCTTATTGCCGCTTATTTTGGCTTTTATCATGTTTGCATTGGGTTTATCGATGCAAATCGCCGATATCAAGTACATCGCTAAAGAGCCCAAGCCTTTTATTATTGGCTTTATTGCCCAGCTGGTGCTGCTCCCTGTGATCACCTTGATACTGATATTACTACTAAAGCCTGCTCCGGAGTTTGCCTTTGGTTTTATGCTACTCAGCTTCTGCCCAGGCGGGGTCACCAGTAATATGCTGTGTACTTTATTAAAAGGCAATCTGCCGCTATCGGTGGCTCTGACCTCAGTGATGAGCTTAGTGTCTATTTTTACCGTGCCGGTATTGACTGCTTGGGCTTATGGCCACTTTTTAGGTACTGAAGGCGGTTCGATTAACTTGGTGAGCATGGGGATTAAGATGTTTTTAATCACCGCCTTACCTGTCGGACTGGGAATTTTTATTCACGAAAAAAAGCCGGCCTTCACCAAAGCGCACCGTGACAAGCTTATGAAAGCAGCCTTTGTGTTATTTGCCCTTCTAGTGGTTGTGGCAATCTTTAGTAACCGCGAAGTGTTGTTTAATGAGTCTGGACAAATCACAATCATGATTGTGACCTTATTACTCGCCCTATTCGTCATAGGCTTAGGCATACCCAAACTTCTGGGTTTATCTTGGAAAGATGCCAAAACCATTGGCATGGAAGTGGGCATTCAAAACAGTTCAATGGCCTTGGCGTTATCTGGTATTTTGGCGGTATCAAGTGACTCAGTATTGCCTGCTTTTGCCCTACCTGCTGGCGTGTATAGTGTGGTGATGTATTTGGTTGCTATCCCTTATATTTGGCTGTTTCGTAGATTCAATGACTGATATTCTTTTAACCTAACTCTAACTGTAATCGACGCTTATGACCGACTCTTTATTTTCAACTCACTATTATAGTTACCCCAAGCTGGATGAAGACATTCGCGACAAGATGCAGCATTTGCGTCAGTCGATTGCCAAGCTTGAGGCCAATCTGATTACTCCAGACTCGGTTGATAAAGCGTCAAAACAGACAGAAGATCAGAAAGGCGACTCTGTCTTAGACAATGCGGTACTGACAGAAAGTGAGGTCGATTATGCTGGCGAGTTAAATCCCAGTCAGTTGTTAGCAGCTACTACCATCGAAGGAAAGGTGCTGGTCATCGCTGGTGCCGGCTCTGGGAAAACTAAAACCCTAACCTACCGCACCAGTTACTTAATAGAAAGTGGCGCTTCTCCCAATAGTATTCTTTTGCTGACTTTCACTCGAAAAGCCGCCAATGAAATCAAAGGCCGAGTCAAAAGCTTATTGGCTGAAAGTTTGGCAGACAATAGAGCGCTAAGTGGCTTGGATTTAAACGCCATTACCAGTGGTACTTTTCACTCATTTTGTAATATGTTGCTGCGTCGCTATTCAGGGCTTTTAGGTATTAATCCAAAATTTACTATCTTAGATACGGGCGACAGTGAAGATGCGCTGGATATGATTTGTAAAGATCAGTGTATTGTCCGCAAAAACATGAAGCAGGCTTTCCCGCGTAAAAAGACCTTACAAAAGCTGATTTCCACCTCACGCAACCGGCACATCCTACTGCGGGATTTAATTGAAAATGATTATCCGGATATCGCCATCCATATTCCGGTCATTGAGCAGTTGGCGATGGAGTATCACAGGTATAAGCGTGCCAATCACTTATATGATTTTGATGACATTATCAGTCAGGTAGTTCACCATCTAAAAAACAACCTGCAATTTCGTAAGCTGATTCAAGACACTTACCGCCATGTAATGGTCGATGAGTATCAAGACACCAATATTCCGCAAAAGCAGTTGATCGACTATATCTGTGAACCCGATAACGTGTCGCTCATGGTGGTGGGTGATGACAACCAAAGCATTTATGCTTTCCGTGGGGCCAATTACGAAAATATTCTATTGTTTGGGGACAGCTATCCTGAAGCAAAACTGATTAAGCTTGAGCAAAATTATCGCAGTACCCCGGCTATCTTAGATTACGTCAATGCACTGTCTGAGCAAATCACTCTAGGCTATCAAAAAAAGCTGTATTCTAGTTTAGCTGTTGATGGCTCAAAACCGGTGTTATCGCGTCGCAGCAATGACAAAGAAGAAGCCAAATACATTGCTGATAAAATCATCAACTTAAAGCCAGAGCATGACTATAATGATTTTGCGGTATTAAGCCGGACCTCGTTTCAATCTAACGAGATTCAACTGCAGTTTATGCAGCGCAACATTCCCTTTATCGTGGTGGGTGGTATTAAGTTTATTGAAAAGCGTCATATCAAAGATATCTTGGCGTTGGTCAAAATCTTATACAACCCTAACGATACCATTGCTTGGCACCGCATCTTAACTTTATTTAGTGGCGTTGGTGAGGTGACTGCGACTAAGATTACCAACACCATTACCAGTAGCAATAACTCGTTTGAACCACTACTTGACCCTAAACTAACTAAAAATAAAGAGCACATTAACGAGCTGTATCATGTGCTGACCAAAGCTGAACAACAAGAGACTGTGGCCGATACCTTGCAGACCTTAATAGATTTTTATCTACCTATGTTAAAGACGCTTGAGGACAACTGGCGTGATCGCTCAGAAGATTTCCGAGTATTGATTAACTTAGCGCGAGAGCACAGTAGCTTAGATAACTTTTTGGAAAACCTAGCTCTTGACCCACCCAATGATTCAGTAGCGGTCATGGGTGATCCAGAGAAAAAAGAGGCCGATGCGGTAACTATTTCTACCATTCATAGTGCTAAGGGCCTTGAGTGGCCAGTGGTCTTTGTTAACTCCTTGGTTGATGGGCTAACACCCCACCACCGCTCACTGCATGAGTTTGAAGAATTAGAAGAAGAACGTAAGCTATTTTATGTGGCCTGTAGCCGTGCCAAAACCCATCTTTACCTAACCGCTCCGGATTACTATTCAAGTTTCGCCGGTTACTTTGATAAGGTTTCACGCTTTATTGCCGAGGTTCCAGAAGATACCGTGCTAGTAGATAGTCATGCTTCCAAGGATCGAGATGAAAAACCTGAATCTAATGAGCCTGAATGGTGGTAGTCGTATTTTTGGTTAGACAGTAGCCTTATAATTCCTTACTTTTATAGTACGCATTCTGTCTATTTATAGTAAGATGTTTGCATATTTGGGCATCACTCTTAATTTAATGTTAAAATACTCAGAATAATGGGTTTATTTTAGCCTAGAATATCCTATAAAAAGCAGGATGCCTCCTAGCAATACAGTATTTGCTCTTAATGTAGTTTGCCCTGAATATAAAGGGTTAAGCGTCAGAGTCGGTCGGAATCAATAAAGGTAGAGAAGTTAGCATGAATTTTTTAAAACACCGCAAACCTTTGCTCACTAGTGCAGCACTTGCCGTGACCTTAGGCTTAACTTCGGGTTGTGCCAGTATTAACCCTGGACTTCAATCAGGCGACTTACCTCCACAAGGTACCTTTATTGCTGAAAACGGTATGCAGTTTAATATTCAGCCTTTAAGCCTAGCTAGCCTACCTGCTTCACCTGCTTACTCTAAGGTACGTAATACCACCTCCGGTATGAAAAATGCGCGCGTACGCGAGCTATTAGGCGCCCCCCGTAATGCTGAGTACCGCTTAGCGAAAGGGGATATCCTAACTATCTCTCTAGGCGACTATCCGCAAATTCCGAAGTCTGAGGTTGGCTACCCTATTGACCAACAAGGCTATATTCAATTTCCATTAGTAGGCCGATTCAAAGCCAATGGGCTTTCTGTTCCCCAGTTTACCAATCAATTACGTAGCCAATTACAACGCTATTTAAAGTATCCAGACCCGCAAGTCCAAGTACTCAAATACCGCAGCAACAACTTCTTTATTGATGGCGCAGTAAAGCAGTCTGGTGAATTCAGTATGGACGATAGACCTGTCTCATTATATGGGGCTATCTCAATGGCCGGGGGCGTTATGCCTGAAGGTGACTCGAATAGTGTTACCTTAACTCGCAATGGAACGACTTATGAGCTTGGTTTAAATGACCTAAAAAATATGGGGATTTCTGCCAATCAAATTTATCTAAGAGATGGTGACGCTGTTCATGTAAACAGTCGTGACCGCAACAAAGTCTATGTCCTTGGAGAGTTTGGCAGCATTAAACCGGTAGAGATTCCAGATCAAGGATTAAGCTTAACTCAAGTGTTGGGTGAGGTGGAAGGTTTAGATGCTCGGACTGCAGATGCAGCAAAGCTTTACGTCATTCGTGATCATGGTAATGCCTCTTATACTGATATTTATCATGCCAATATGCAGTCTGTCACTAACTTAGCTTTGGCCAATCGCTTTGAAATGCAGCCCAATGATATTGTCTATGTTGACCCTACTGGCTTAACCCGTTGGTCAAGATTT
>NZ_FUGD01000073.1 GCF_900162815.1 Psychrobacter pasteurii
TTGATTTCTGTCAAGCTTTTATTTTAATTCGTTTCATCAGACTTCAAAACCTAACCAATTGGCTAGCACTTCCGTTGTCCCGATGAGGTGCGTATTATACGCTGTATTACTACATTGTCAAGAAGTATTTTAAATTTGTTCGAATTTGTTGTTTTAAATCAATCTCGAACATTCCCTCTCAACAGCGCACTAGTATATAGCTTATTTACAATTGGTCAAGAGGCTAATGCAGATTGTTTAACTTTTATGACACTTTTTGTCAAAGCCCTCTTTAACAGACAGTGGCCTCTATCGACTAAGCTGAATCTATTACAGCTTACCCATGGCTTCAAAAAACTGGCGATAGGCTTCTACCTTTTTATCCAAGGATAAAGGATAAGCCCGAGAGGTAGAAGGTAGTCTATATAAAGTTAAATCACGACCGGCATAAGCATAATCCATCTGTTGGTTGGTCTTTGGCCATTTTGACTTTGGTATAGCCCTGCCCTGCTCTTGCTGTAGCAGCTCCATTAAGATTTCAGTCGCCTTGCCACCTGTGGTAAATATAGTATGCACTTTGGGCACCTGAGCCAAAGTTTCTTTTAGATTAACGGGCTCTACTATAGTTAAATGCTTATCTGCAGCATTTCCTTGTTCGCGGATGGCTTTTTTTACTGTGGGGCAAGAAGCAATAGCACGCTCCTTCATAAAAGCTTTAATTCTTTGTGGATCGAATCCTTTTTCTTCGCCATTTCTAAAATGGTCCGCATCATCGAAGAAGACTCTGCCATAAATACGCCACATGTCATTATAAAAGTTAGGATAATGAAAAGGCATGCCCCATTTGTCCTCAGTAGGAGGAAAAGTGCCCATCATCATAATGGTGGCATTGCTGGGTAAAACAGGTCCAAAAGGATGACTTTCTACAGTTTTACCCTCAGTCATAAGCTCATTAGAATCCTGTGGGGCTTCATTACCTTTCAAGGGTCACTCCTTTTTAAAATATCGATTGGTTATTTTTTAATTCGTTAATCTAGGGTATCTAAACTGGGAAGTTTGTCAGTTGCTTTTGTTTTATTGGTATAATTGTTTTGTTAATTGCATTTTCTACCAATTATGCAACATATTTTCATCCAATACGACTCCCTTCTAAATTCATGCAAGCTGTCCAAATTCTGACGACGGTCAAAGAGGTATTATGAACAATCTAAACATAGAAATTATCCGCCATCCCCTAGTACGCCATAAATTAAGCTTAATGCGAGCCAAAGATTGTAGTACCTATAAATTCCGTACATTGACCAGTGAGCTTGCGCGTTTAATGGCTTATGAGGCCTGTCGTGACTTTGAAATTGAAGAGTTCACTATGCCAGGCTGGGACAATACAGACATTAAAGGGGAGCAAATCGTTGGTAAAACAGTGACCATCGTTCCTATTTTACGTGCCGGCCTAGGGATGCTTGATGGCGTTTTAGACCTTATCCCTACCGCAAAAATCTCAATGGTTGGTTTGCAACGTGATGAGGAAACCCTACAACCTGTTCCTTTCTTTGAGAAGCTGGTTGCAGATGTGGACCGCAGACCTGCTTTAATCATTGACCCTATGCTAGCAACGGGCGGCTCAATGGTAGCAACCATCGACATGCTCAAACAAAAAGGCTGTTCAACCATTAAAGCTTTGGTGCTGGTTGCTGCTCCTGAAGGCGTGCGCTTGGTAAATGAAGCCCACCCTGATGTGAAAATTTATACCGCCTCTTTAGACAGCCACTTAAATGAAGACGGTTATATCATCCCAGGCCTTGGGGATGCTGGCGATAAGATCTTTGGTACTAAATAAAACAAGCTATTAGTTCCAAACTAGCCTATCAAGTAATGCCTAATCAGATATGACCGTTCTGATTGGGCATTATTTTTATGAGTCTCTTCTTTAACTAAAGTCAGATGATTAAAATCTAATATCATTACCTCGTTACGTAGGCCTTCAGAGGTCCGCTTATTATGTTTTACAGCGAAAGCTTTCACTTTATCTGAATTAGCAGTAATGAGGTTTATAACATAAGGGGAGGTAGCCCGTGAGCTCACTGATAAAGCGTCTATAATGGCTTTAAAAGGATTTAGCGTAGTAATTAACAGCTTTTCTCTACGTACTGATAAAGGAAGCTTACCGCCTACAAACAATACCTGCCCCTTTGGCAACCTCTGGGTATGCCGCATCAATTCATACTTCAGTATTTCTGGCATCTCTGCATTAAACACATCTTCAGTTTGTTGATAAAAAGCACTAAAACTGCGCTGTACATAGCGACCAAAGACAGTGAAATTAATCCACTCTTGATAAAGGGGTTGCTGCAATAAAAGCTGACTAAATTGCTTTTGATAGTTAACCACACTGCTTGCTGTGTATCGCTCTATATGTGGAGTAGGTATGTCGGGCTGTTCAAAAGATAGGTGGTTAATGAGGTGCTGTAAAAATTCGGGGGCGGATTCAAATGAATGCTGTTGCCAATTTAGGGGGTAGAGAGCACTATCTAAATAAGGCAGCGCAGGAGAGAGCTGCGCTGTTGTTTTACGATTAAAAAATGAGAACATTAAAGCTCTGGGGTGTGGCCAACACTCTTCTCAAAGGCCAAGAGGTTATTACGCTCTGCTTCTGTCCAGGCTACTTTATCAACGCCTTCTTTATTTAGACGCACCAATACAGAGTCTCCAGTCGCCACAACTGCCTGTTGGGCTTGGCTATAGTAGCAATACTCCATTACGATACTGGTATTGCCTAGCTTTTTGGTACGCACTCCGATCAATAAGGTGTCTGGGAAAAATACAGGCCTTAAATAGGTGCAACTTGAGTGTGCTAAAACAGTGGTGACCTCATCCGTAAAAGCACCCAACTCATTGAGATAATTAATACGCGCTGATTCAGCATAGCGGTAATACACCACGTTATTCACATGGCTAAAGGCATCCATGTCATTCCAGATAACTGGCTGCACATAGATACTAGCAAATTTAGATAAAGCTTCAGGTTTTACGAAATCAGGATTGAAATTAGGGTTTATCATTAAGAAAAATCATCTCCGTGATATAGCATCAATAGCTATTCAATTTAATTAAGGCCCGTTAACAGTCAGCTCAATACCTCGCCAAACCTCTTCAACATCAAGATTGTCGATGCGTATACACTTGAGCTGTAATTCCTCTAAGGTATCGGTCAGACGCTTGCCGAAGGTTAAATAGTTAAAGTCATCGAGCTGAAGCGGATGGTCTGCCTCATCTGCTAACTCTGCAAACAACAGCCTCCAATTGGTAAAAGCCTCTCCACTACTCACCAAAGCAATGGGCCTTTCTTTACTATTTAGCGTTGCAAGCTGCTGATGCAATTGCTTAAATTTAGAAGGGGCATCCAGAGGGCATTGGCGTTGATACCAAGCAATGGCATGGACTTCCACCCCATTATCTTGTAGGAAATTCACCAACACCCGTCGGCCACCGCGTCCTCGCCATACCAAAATATGATCCCCTGAGCGAAGCGAGTTTAAGGAGGACATCTTTATCATGCCCTCATTGCTGTACTCTTCAGGACACTGTACCTGCCAGCCTTCTTCTCGCAAAATATTTGCTGTGGCATGACCCACAGCAATCACCGCACAACTTGGGATAAAGCCTTTTGGACAAGCTGCTAACCCCATACGAGCAGCGGTGGGACTAACCACAACTAAGGCCTGATAGCGGTCTTGCTGCTGGCAGAAGTCCTGCTGATACTGCTGCTCTCGCTCACTAATATCAATAGGTGCTAACTCTAGTAACGGCATCTCTAACACAGTCATCCCTTTATCTTGCATAGCTTGAGTTAGCGGCAAGGCGCGACTGGTAGGACGGGTATTGATAAAAATCATGACACCACTTCAAGTCAAGTTAGGTTTATGTCAAATCAACAGCTATTAATCTTTTTTATCGGCATATATAGCGGCCAAAATGCTATCTGCCCCTAGTGACAATAGCTCATCTGCCACCTCAATCCCTAACTGCTCAGCTTGAGCTTCACGAGACGCTTGATCACCCGTCAACTCGATACGTTTATCCGATTTAAGTAATACCGTGCCGTCTTCAGAGCCCACACGGCCACGTAACCATAGTGTTTTTTGATGAGACTGTTCATCATCTTTTTCAATCACAGCATAAGCAGCAATAGGTACCTGACAACCGCCTTCTAATCGACGGTTTAATGCACGTTCAGCTTTTAGGCGAATACGGGCCTGGCCATCATTAAGCGGTTTCAATAACGCTAATACGGCTTCATCATCCGCTCGGCATTCAATCGCTAGGGCGCCCTGACCTACTGCAGGTAGGCTAATATCGATATCAATCTCTTGCTTAATACGCTCACTTAGCTCAACTCGTTTCAAACCACTGGTCGCTAAAATAATCGCATCGTACTCGCCGGCATCTAATTTAGACAAGCGAGTTTGTACATTACCGCGTAGAGACTTAATCTGTAAGTCTGGGCGAAAAGCCTTGATTTGACACTGGCGGCGTAAGCTTGCTGTACCCACCACAGCTCCTTGTGGAAGCTCTTCTAGCTTGTCATAAGTATTAGAGACGAAAGCATCAGTAGGTGTCTCACGTTTGCAGTAAGTACCTAGGATCAAACCTTCTGGCAACTCCATAGGCACATCTTTTAAAGAGTGCACGGCAATATCAGCACGGCCGTCATATAGCGCCTGCTCTAGCTCTTTAACAAATAAACCTTTACCCCCAATTTTGGCCAAAGGCGTGTCAAGAATCTTGTCCCCTTGAGTGACCATAGTCACTAAGTTCACTTCAAGCTCTGGATAGAGAGACTCTAAACGTGATTTGATATGCTCGGCTTGCCACATGGCCAAAGGGCTTTTTCTAGTAGCAATGTTTAAGGTTTTTAAAGGTGTGGTGTGGGCTGATGTGGTCATAATTATCTTTTAATCGGCTTGTAATTGGTTTAGTAGAATTATAAAAAAGAGGTTGGGATAAGACCCATAAATTACAGTCTATCTTTTATCTTGCTTATTTAACCATAAATGGCGGGGTATTTCAGTGATGTTATGTTTAGGACGGTCCTAATTTAACTGGGTAGGTTAACTAGCAAGGCAACCCAGTCCTTTGCTATACTGCAAGCTCTGTGCATTTTACTGGATTTGGACTGATATGACTGCCAACAACTCAAATAATTCTGATACTCAAACAAATAAACCCAGCGTCACCAGTGGCCAAGGCCAACAAATGTGGGGCGGCCGCTTTAGTGAAGCTACCGACAGCTTTGTGGCGGCTTTTACTGCCTCGGTCGGCTTTGACCAACGCTTTGCTAAACATGACATTCAAGGCTCTGTTGCCCACGCTACCATGCTAGGGCGCTGCGGCATTCTAACCCAAGAAGAAGTAGACACTATTATCCAAGGTCTGCATCAAGTTCAGCAAGAAATCGATGCTGGCGAGTTTAATTGGTCGATTGCCTTAGAAGATGTGCACATGAACGTCGAGTCTCGTCTGACCGACATTATTGGCACTGTGGGTAAAAAACTACATACCGGTCGTAGCCGTAATGACCAAGTAGCGACAGACATTCGCCTTTGGTTACGAGAAGAAGTAGATAACATTGTTGAGCTACTAGTGAAGTTGCAATCAGGGCTATTAAACCTTGCCGAGCAGCACACAGATACCATCATGCCAGGCTTCACGCATTTGCAAACGGCCCAGCCTGTGAGCTTCGGCCACCATGTTATGGCTTGGTTTGAGATGTTAAATCGTGATACTGAGCGTCTGATTGACGCGCGTAGCCGTATTAACCAAATGCCTTTAGGCAGTGCAGCCCTAGCAGGGACTACCTTCCCTATTGATCGTACTATTACTGCAGAGCTATTGGGCTTTGAGGGGATTTGCCAAAACTCATTAGATGCTGTTTCAGACCGTGACTTTGCGATTGAGTTTACCTCAGCGGCTTCTATTTTAATGATGCACTTATCACGCATGAGTGAAGAGATTATCTTATGGATGTCAGCACAGTTTGGCTTCGTACAAATCCCTGACCGCTTCTGTACCGGCTCATCAATCATGCCGCAAAAGAAAAACCCAGACGTGCCTGAACTAGTCCGTGGTAAAGCTGCCCGCGTGTTTGGTCAACTGATTACTTTGTTAACTCTAATGAAGAACCAACCTTTGGCTTACAATAAAGACAACCAAGAAGACAAAGAGCCTTTATTTGATTGCGTGGACACCTTAACCGGCTCCTTACTTGCATTTGTTGACATGTTGCCTAATATAATACCTAACAAAGAAAGTATGCGTGCAGCCACTATGAAAGGCTATGCAACCGCTACCGATTTAGCGGATTATTTGGTTCGCCGCGGAGTACCTTTCCGTGACGCTCACGAAGTAGTGGGTAATGCCGTAGCCTTAGGTATTAAAGAAGGGGTTGATTTAAGTGAGTTAAAACTTGAACAACTACAGCAGTTCAGTGACGCTATTGGCGATGACGTATTTGACTACTTAACCCTTGAAGGCTCATTAGCAGCACGCGATCATTTAGGTGGCACTGCACCAAACCAAGTATTACAAGCTGTGGCCCGTGGCCGCGAGCGTTTGGCGCAATACAATATCGACGTTAAATAACTTAAAGCTCAAATAGTTTAAACCTCGATATTGCCCCTATAAACAACTTAGAAGTATAAATTCACAGTTAAAATAGGATAGGACAATGACAGCTACTTTTGATCCAAAAGCAAATATGGTGTTTTGCCGTAAATATAAGCAAGATTTGCCCAAAATGCCGAACCCACCTTTCCCTAATAAAAAAGGGGAAGAACTTCAGAACACGGTATCAAAAAAAGCTTGGGATGAATGGTTAGAGTTACAAACCATGCTAATTAACGAAAACCACCTAAGCATGATTAACCCAGAGGCCAAAAAGTTCATTAGTGAACAGCGTGAAAAGTTCTTAGACAATGAGGACTATGAGCGCCCTCAAGGTTGGACACCTGAATCGTAAAGAGAACTGTGTCATAAAGGTGAGCCGCTAAACAGCCACCAAGCTATTATCTACATATATCTACATAAAAAAAGGAGAGACACTAAGTGCCTCTCCTTTTTATTTCTCTCTTTTTTAGCTTTACTTATCGCCTTAAACTATTCTGCTGTATTGCGAGAGGCTATAAGGCTTGAGGCTTCTTGCACCGCCTGCTCCACTGTTACAAAGTCTGTGTGGCGAACATCTTTGCCACTGGTGCAATAAATTACCAACTCCGCAATATTTCGGGCATGATCCCCTACCCGCTCAAGCGCCCGCAATACCCATAAGATATTAATCACCTTTGACACATGGCGGCTGTCTTCCATCACATAAGTCATTAATGAGCGACTGGCAGATTGATACTCTTCGTTCACCATCTCATCACTTTGAAGTACTGAGAAGGCTTGCTCTGGATCCATGCGTAAAAAGGCATCTAAAGCTTCTAGCAACATAACTCGAACTTGGTTGGATAGATGCTGAACCTCAGAATAACCCCTGGGCGAAACCCCTTCTTTATGAAGCTTGCAAGCCATGCGGGCAATTTTGCTGGCTTCATCACCAACCCGTTCTAAATCAACAACCCCTTTACTTAAGGCCATGACTAGCCTTAAATCACTGGCAGTCGGCTGACGCTTGGCAACTAACAATACCACCAACTCATCAACCTTAATTTCCATTTGATTGATTTTAGTGTCTTCCTCGATCACCTTTTTTGCCAATTCGACATTACTGTCTACTAAAGCGTGTGTTGCCAAAGTGACCTGCTCAGCTGACATACGGCCCATGGCCATGAATAGATCAATACATTCATGTAGGTCATTATCAAAGCTTTTAGATGAGTGTTTTTCTGTAAGCGGCATAGCGGCTTTATCCAAGTTATAAACGCGTTTAAAGGATACGGGTCTTACTTACAGTCCCTTTTAAGCGCTTAGTTAATGAGCATTATTTAACTATTTTTAGCCGTAGCGACCGGTAATATAATCTTCTGTCGCTTTTTGGGCAGGGTTAGTAAATACTTGATTGGTCTCACCCATTTCAACCATATCGCCTAAGTACATATAGCAGGTGTAGTCAGAGACACGAGCTGCCTGCTGCATGTTATGTGTCACAATGGCAATGGTGTAATCATGCTTTAAGTCTTCGATAAGATCTTCAATCGCACCGGTTGAGATTGGGTCAAGTGCTGAGGTTGGCTCATCTAATAAAAGTATTTCAGGTTTGGTTGCTACGCCACGAGCGATACATAGACGCTGCTGCTGACCGCCTGATAACGATAAGCCTGATGCTTTTAGCTTGTCTTTTACTTCTGGCCATAAAGCTGACTTTTTAAGCGCCCATTCCACACGATCATCAAGCTCTGACTTGCTAAGCTTCTCATACAGACGCACGCCGAAGGCCACGTTGTCATAAATAGACATTGGGAATGGTGTTGGCTTTTGGAATACCATACCAACGCGGGCACGTAGCAAGTTAACGTCTACATTTTTTTCTAAGATATTATTGCCATCAAGAAGGATTTCACCTTCAGCGTGCATACCTGGATATAGGTCATACATACGGTTAAAGGTACGCAATAAAGTGGATTTACCACAGCCAGATGGACCAATGAAAGCCGTCACATTTTTTTCTGGGATATCAATATTGATGTCTTTAAGCGCTCTAAAATCACCGTAGTAAAAATCTAAGTTACGCACCTGAATTTTTGCATCCGGCATATTATCTGGTAAGTCAGCAATCGTTTGCTTAGTGAATGTGGCTGTGTCTGGCTGTTGCTGCTGATTACCTGTCTGCATCGGCTGCTGTAAAGTACTGCTCTTAACCTTCGCTTCTTTAGCCACTGAGTTTTTCTCCAATATATCTGACATAACGCTACCTTCTTAATATCTTTTTTAAATTAAATTTTGATGCTAATACGTATCTTTTGAACGGATTGACTACGGCTATTTCTTATCTCTGCCAACAATACGGGCAATAATATTTAGGGCTAAGACAGAGAAAGTTACGATTAAAGCCCCTGCCCACGCTAGCATGTTTTGTGTATCATCTGGCGCCGCTGCAAACTGATAAATGGTCATCGGCAAGTTGGCCATTGCACTACTCATGTCCCAGCTAAAGAATCTATTGTTCAAGGCAGTAAATAGTAAAGGTGCCGTCTCACCGGTAATACGGGCAAAACCTAAAAGAATGCCCGTTATCAGACCTGATTTAGCCGCTTGCATAGTGACTGAGGTCACGACCTTCCATTTCGGAGCCCCTAAAGCGTAAGACGCTTCTCGTAACTGATTAGGAACTAGGTTCAGCATGGTCTCTGTACTACGCACCACTACGGGAATAATAATCAGTGATAAAGCCACTGCCCCGGCCCAACCAGAAAAGCTGCGATTACTAACCATTAATGAGAAAATAAATAGACCAATAACGATAGAGGGTGCTGATAATAAGATGTCATTAATAAAGCGAGTCGCCTTACCTAGCCATGAGCCTTGAGAGAACTCTGCCAAATAAATCCCAGCTAATAAGCCCACTGGCGCTCCAATTACAAGACCTGTACCGGCTATCATAAAGGAGCCAACAATCGCGTTTCTTAGTCCGCCAATGGTGTTTGGTGGCGGTGTATCAACGGTAAAGATAGGCATGGTAATCATAGCCTCCATACCTTTACGCAGTAGATCAAATAAAATCCACCCTAGCCAAAATAAACCAAAGGCCATTGCGCACATCGCAAAGATCAGACCTAAAACATTAAACATTTTGCGTCTTGAGTACAGCGACTTATTCATGCGTTGCTCAAAAGATACAGAGCTTGTTGAATTCATTGTCATGGGTTTTGAACTTGAACTTGTTGTCATAATATTTTTTCCTGCCAAATACCTAATAATATGTAGTATTTATCTACCAACTACTTTGTGCTCAATAACGGTGTAAATTAGTTACCGGCTTTTTTATCAATTCTAGACAACATGACTTTCGATATTGATAAAACAAAAAAGGTTATAACAAATAGAATCAAGCCTAGATGTAGCAATGTAGAGACGTGCATTTCACTTGACGCTTCCGCAAATTCGTTGGCAATGGCTGAGGTAATGGTGACCCCTGAGCCAAATAAATTAGAGTTGATGTTGTAGGTATTGCCTACTAAGAAAGTCACTGCCATGGTTTCACCCAATGCGCGTCCCAATCCTAGAATAATGCCGCCCACTACCCCAGCTTTGGTGTAAGGCAGAATAATCTTGTACATAACTTCCCAAGTGGTCGCGCCCGCTCCATAAGCCGATTCTTTTAAGAGCTCTGGCACTACAGCAAACACATCACGCATGGTTGCGGCAATAAAGGGAATAATCATAATGGCTAAGATTAAAGAAGCGGTAAAAACACCGATACCTAAAGGTGGGCCGCCAAAAAGGCTACCGATCATGGGGATAGGACCCAGATGATCAATTAGGAAGGGTTGAACGTACTTGGCAAATAGGGGCGCTAATACGAAAAAGCCCCACATACCATAAATAATTGAGGGAATACCTGCCAAAAGCTCAATGGCCATGCCCAGTGGTCTGCGTAAGACAGCAGGACAGAGTTCAGTTAAGAAAATAGCGATACCAAAGCTGATTGGCACAGCAATTAAAATAGCGATGATAGAGGTGACGATCGTACCGTAGATAGGAGCCAAAGCACCATATTCATCATTGACCGTACTCCAGCTTGAACTGGTGTAGAAGCCAAAGCCAAACTCTTTAATACTAGGCCAGGCGCCAATAACCAGCGAGATCATGATACCGCCCAAAGATATCAAGACTAGAAATGCAAAAAACTTTGTCATATTGACAAAAAGAAAGTCATTTCTTTTTTGTTTGGCTAATTGAGCGTGTAGGTCAGACATGGTATCCCCAACATTAAAAATATATATACTTCTTCAAAGACACTCTTTTAAAGCACTGTGCATCTAAATATTTGATTAAAAAGGCAAGTAAACGATGAGTCATTTACTTGCCATTTGTTTAGTTCATCAACAGTGACAAGTTAATGACTGTTACTTAGCGTTATAAACAGGCTGACCATCAGCGCCTACAATCTTGTTCCATTCCGCTTTAAATAAAGCCACGGCTTCGTCTGGGAAGGGTACGTAATCTAGGTCTAAAGCGGCTTGATCGCCTTCGTTATAAGCCCAGTTAAAGAAGTTTAATACACCCGCTACTTTCTCTGGATTCTCTGGGTTTTTAGGCACTAGGATGAAAGTTGCTGCTGCAATTGGCCAAGCTTCAGCTGTGTCAGAGTTGGCGATAATTTTGTAAAAGCCTTCAGCTTGTGACCAGTCAACATTACCTGATGCGGCAAACGACTCAGCTGATGGCTGAATAACATTACCCGCAGCGTTAACCATAGCGGCATGTGACATGTTGTTTTGCTTAGCGTAGGCATACTCTACATAACCGATAGAGTTAGGCGCTTGCTTAACCATACCTGCTACACCTTCATTCCCTTTACCACCAACGCCTGTACCGGTTTTATCTGTTGGCCACTCAACACTTTTGTCCACACCAACATTTGCCCAGTCACCAGATACTTCATTTAGATAGTAAGTGAAGTTAAAGGTAGTGCCTGAACCGTCTGAGCGGTGAACTGTGGTGATTTTGGCATCAGGAAGAGTCAGACCTTCGTTTAAGGCAGCAATGGCTGGATCATTCCATTTAGCAATCTTACCTAAGTAGATATCGGCTAAAACTTCGCCACTTAGGATTAACTTTCCTGGTTCAACACCTTCAACATTCACTACTGGAACCACACCACCGATAACGGTTGGGAACTGGATAAGACCAGCTTCCGTTAATTCTTCAGGGTTAAGAGGCGTATCTGAAGCGCCAAAGTCTACAGTTTTGGCTTTAATCTGTTTAACACCACCAGAAGAACCAATAGAGTTGTAGTTCACTTGACCTTTGGTAGCGCCTTGGTAATCTGCTGACCATTTTTGGTAGATAGGTGCTGGGAAAGATGCCCCTGCCCCGCTCACATTCATTTCTACGCCTTCGATGTCTTGATACTGATCTGCACTAGCAGCGGCACCCGTGGTTGTGGCAGCTGCGGTATCTTCAGTTGTCACTGTGTCATTTTCTGCTTTATTACAAGCCGATAAAGTAAGAGCGCTGGCTACCGCTATAGCTAACAGTGAATAACGCATGGTTTCTCCTAAAAAGTCATATGTTTTATAAGGGTAGAGTATTAAGTTTAACTACCTGAATTTTGAGCCCTTCAGAATTTGCTAGGTGCTCTTAATTGGAATGAGATCATTTTGACGTCTAAATATGACAGTTTGATGAAATATTAATTAATTGTAAGAATTCAGTAACCTTTACTAGGCTGTTTTCGAGGAATTTGTTAATAAAATTAAGTAAATACGTAGATTTTTATTATTTTTTGAGAGCCATAATCTTTACATTATCTTGACCCATTAGAAAGGTAAGCTAAATCTAGAGCCTGTAGACTACGCCCTCGATGTTTTGGTACAGACAATTTTATTTTGCTAGCAGGGATTTGCATAAGCACTCCGCTGTGATACCAAAATCTGATTGCACTAAGTTGTTCCAACCATTTATTAAATTACAGGTACTCCCTATGAAAAAGCTTTTAATGCCATTTACCCTTCTGTCAGCCTTAATGTTGACGGTACCTGCCAATGCAGGCATGGCCTCATGGTATGGCCCAGGTTTCCATGGCAAAAGAACCGCATCTGGGGCTATTTATAATATGTACGCTATGACAGCAGCACATAAGTCCCTACCTTTTGGCTCGAAAGTAAAAGTTACCAATCTAAATAACAACAAGTCCGTGGTTGTTAAAATCAATGACCGTGGCCCGTTTAAACCAGGTCGTGTTATCGACTTATCTAAGAAAGCCAACCAGATGATTAACTGTAACCTTTGTAAAGTAGATGTAGAAGTATTAAGCAAAGGTGATGGCAAATACCGCAGACGTTAGTCCTTAGCTTTAGTATTAGTACAAGTTAATCAACGCCAACTTTTTTAGTTGGCGTTTTTTATGCACTATGGGAACTAACCCCTGATTAACTAAGAAAACATTTAAATTAAATTGAAGCCTGTTATTGGTTTCAAAGTTTGGTAAGATAGCGTTAATATGAACAATCATTAAGACTCGGGGTGCAGACCTTTTGTTTTAATAGCCTAGCTATTAGTAATAAAAAAGCGTTTGCTGAGACATCACCCGTTGAACCTGATGCGGTTAGTACCGCCGTAGGAAAGTCATTGCAACTCCCCTATATTTTTTACAGACTTATTAATCGCCATAGCCTTTATAAGCTGTGCTGTGATTGGTGTGATAAGTAGCTGGTATAATGTGCCAACTGCTCTGAATTGTTATGCTTTTAATACTTTGATTTCGGCTAAAATAGCTAAGCGTAGTCAAATTAAGTTAGAACATAACGACTTTCAGACACATTAAAAGTAGTCGGTAAATTATCCAACTAGGGTTTTGACTGTCTTAAACGACAGTATCTGCACTCACTGAGTCTTTATTTTTATGACCGGTTTTAAGCCTTTTCGCCTAAAACCAATATGGCAACATGCCATTCGCTAAAAATAAGGATATATCTATGAGTAATGCAGAAAATAGCATCAAAACCCCTGCCCATCGCAACGCCAAAGACGAGCGCTTTGATGAAGAAGCTCGCGACTTAACCCGTAGCCTGCCCGCCTCACGCAAAGTATATATCGAAGGCTCACGTCCTGACATTCAAGTACCAATGCGTGAAATCACCTTAACCGATA
The DNA here is from genome assembly GCF_900162815.1 of Psychrobacter pasteurii. Taxonomy (GTDB): domain Bacteria; phylum Pseudomonadota; class Gammaproteobacteria; order Pseudomonadales; family Moraxellaceae; genus Psychrobacter; species Psychrobacter pasteurii. The sequence goes on from NZ_FUGD01000073.1 coordinate 13,792, forward strand.
CCCCAACTGGCGGCTTTGGTTTAGAAAATGGTGAGAAAAACCCGCCTTTTTATGTCTATGACACCTCAGGCGTATATACCGACCCCAATATCGATATCGATTTGACCAAAGGTCTGCCAAAGCTGCGTGAAAATTGGATTGAAGAACGTGGCGACACCGAAATCTTAGACGGCTTATCAAGCAATTATGGTAACGAGCGTGCGCGTGACATCAAGACCGCCAATATCCGCTTTGCTCATATCGACAAACCACGCCGTGCCAAAGCAGGCAAGAATGTTACCCAGATGCATTATGCACGCCAAGGTATTATTACCCCTGAAATGGAATACATCGCCATTCGCGAAACTCAAAAGCAGCACGAGCTGACCGATATGCGTCAACATGCCGGCGAGACTTTTGGTGCCAATACCCCTAAGATCATTACCCCTGAGTTCGTACGTGATGAAGTGGCAGCTGGCCGTGCGATTATCCCAAATAACATCAACCACCCTGAATCAGAGCCTATGATTATTGGCCGTAATTTCCTGGTGAAAATTAACGCCAATATTGGTAACTCAGCACTGGGCTCTAGCATTGATGAAGAAGTGTCGAAAATGACGTGGGCCACCCGTTGGGGCGCCGATACCATCATGGATTTATCAACTGGTAAGAATATTCACGAAACTCGTGAATGGATTATCCGTAACTCACCTGTACCAATTGGTACGGTACCTATCTATCAAGCGCTAGAAAAAGTCGACGGCGTAGCAGAAGACTTAACCTGGGAGATTTTCCGCGATACGTTGATTGAGCAAGCCGAACAAGGTGTGGACTATTTCACCATTCATGCTGGCGTGCTATTACGCTATGTGCCATTAACCGCAAAACGCCTAACCGGTATCGTCTCACGCGGCGGATCTATCATGGCGCAGTGGTGTCTTGCGCATCATAAAGAAAGCTTCTTATATACCCACTTTGAAGAAATCTGCGAAATCATGAAGCAGTATGACGTGGCCTTTAGTTTAGGTGATGGCCTACGTCCGGGCTGTCTACAAGATGCCAACGACGAAGCTCAATTTGGTGAACTGCGTACTTTAGGTGAATTAACTCAAGTGGCGTGGAAGCACGATGTACAGGTGATGATCGAAGGTCCTGGTCACGTGGCGATGAACCGTATTAAAGAGAATATGGATCTACAACTGGATATGTGCCATGAAGCGCCATTCTATACGCTTGGCCCATTAACCACTGATATCGCCCCTGGTTATGACCACATTACCAGTGCCATTGGCGCGGCGATGATTGGTTGGTACGGTACAGCGATGCTGTGCTACGTGACACCAAAAGAGCACTTGGGCTTACCAAACAAAAAAGACGTGAAAGACGGCATCATCACTTATAAGATTGCTGCGCATGCGGCCGACCTTGCCAAAGGCCATCCTGGCGCGCAGGCTCGTGATAATGCGTTATCAAAAGCCCGCTTTGAATTCCGCTGGGACGATCAGTTTAACCTAGCTTTAGATCCAGATACCGCTCGTGAGTATCATGATGAAACGCTGCCTAAAGATGCGCACAAGTCTGCCCACTTCTGCTCTATGTGTGGCCCTAAATTCTGCTCAATGAAAATCACCCAAAACGTGCGTGAATACGCAGCAGGCTTACCTACCGGTGCCGAGGTAACGCCAAGTAGTGGTGAGCTGTCTGATGATGTGCATCTAACTAAAGAGGTAGATACTGAGCTTGTTAGTCAAGTCGGTGAAGCCAGCTTTGAGGAAGTACAAAAAGGCATGGAGCAGATGAGTGAGAAATATAACAGCGAAGGTCGTCAGTTGTATAAAGAGGTTTAATCTGTGGCGATTTTGCCGTTAAATCTTTAAATACTTAACCCATAAAAAAAGCTTGAACTCCCTAGGGTTCAAGCTTTTTTAGTAGACCAGATATTTCGCTAGGTCCATATAAACCTAACTAGATGACTGGCTTATACTTTAGAGGCGTTATAGATTTTATCGATTGACGCATCGATAGTCGCTGAGAACTCTTCGTCAGTTTGAGATTTTGATAAACCTTCAGTGAAAGCACGTGAGAAGCTAGCAATCATACCTGGGTTTTGCTCTAAACGCGCACATGACTCATCACGGCTATAACCACCTGATAGCGCCACTACTTTAAGTACTTTTGGATGATTGATTAAGTCGCTGAAAAAGCCTGCTTCTTCTGGAAGTGTCAGCTTAAGCATAACTTGCTGATCATCATCTAAGCGATCTAAGTTACGTAAGATCTCTTCTTTCATCAGCACTTCGCACTGTGCTTTTTCTTTACTTTCAATGTTTACTTCTGGCTCAACAATTGGCATAAAGCCTTTTGATAAGATTTGCTTTGCGATATCAAACTGCTGTTGTACCACTTTTTCGATACCTTCAGGCGTTGCTGTGTGAATTACAGAGCGCATTTTAGTACCAAAAATTGGGAAGTTTTTAGCTTTATCTAACAACGCATCTAGATTTGGCATTGGCTTCATCACCTGAACACCACCTAGCTCATCAGCCAAGCCTTTGTCTACTTTTAGAAAAGGTACGATATTTTTGTCTTCCCAAAGATAGTTCGCTGTTGGCTTACCATTTACTTCACGGTCCATGGTGTCTTCAAATAAGATAGCGCCTAGAACGCGACCGCTGTCAAAAGTATCACAAGTCATAATGCGAGTACGCATTTCGTGTACTTTAGCAAACATCTCGTCATCGTTTGCGTATTCGCTCTCTTCTACGCCATACATACGAAGTGCTTTTGGCGTACTACCACCACTTTGGTCTAAAGCTGCGATAAAGCCTGTGTCATTTTTGATACGTTCTAGCTGCTGCTGATAGCTCATAATTTTTCCTATTTCAATTAATGGGTTAATAAAAAGGTCAATTAAAAAATGGGTCTTAATTTTTGTTGTAAATCTAACATAAAGCGTTCATAAAATCCGTTGCCCTATTGTTTAAAGTCTTATGACCTAACGTCTATTCCTTAAAAGCAGGACTGATAATGAGCGGATTTTAAATTTCGCTCTATTATACGCTACTGGGCGAGAAATTTAAGCCTACTCAACATGAAAAATCCCATCAATGCTGCGTCATGACTTAGTAACTGTGGCAATTTTATAGTATTTGAATGGTTACTGGCTCTTGTCAGCCTAATTAGGCTCTGTAATAATGACTATTAGTAAAAGAATGTGGTAGTAAAAGGATATGGCTTAAGATAGCCAAAAAAACTTGCTTTACAAAAAACAGGGTTTAAGTGTTTTATGCCCGAAGACCCTATATCAATAATAAACCAATGAATGATTTTTTAATTTTGAGAGGATTTTATATGAAAACTATTAATATGCTAATGATGTCAGGCGCTCTTGCAATGGGTGCTTTAGTTTCAGGCTGTCAAACCACCACAACTATGACAGAAGTAGATACTGGAGCGCATGGTACTGTTACCACCTATCAAATCACTGATGCTGCCCTTCAAGCCAATAACTGGCAGTTGGTAGATGCAAAAACTACTGAAGGTAAAAAAGTTGACGCATTATTTGCAGATGCTGCCAAGCCTTTAACTCTGACCTTTGCGAACGTTGAAGGCAACAATATGGTCAGATTGATGAATACTTGTAATAACATCTCTGCTCCTTATACCTTAGTAAATGGTGACGTAAAAATTGGTAATATGATCAGTACTATGATGGCTTGTCCAGATGCCGAAGCTAAGTTTGATGCAGCTTCTGTGGCCTCAGTAGTAGGTAAATACACGCTAAGCCAAGGCGCTGACAAAACGCCAATGTTAGTAGTTACCAATGACCATCAAGTGGCTCACTTTAAAGCTGTTGCAAAAGCTGAAGCTAAGTAATTGTTAATAAGCAGCTTGCTAATCAGTAATTTGTAATAAGTAGCTTGTAATCAGTAGCTTGCGTTAGAAAAGATCTCCTCCTTGAGGGGGTCTTTTTTTATGTCGCTAAACTGACCAGCAGGTAGAAGCAAGTTATATACGTAGGACTTACGCAACAATCAGTCTAGGCGAGCGCAACTGCTCGCAGAGATAGTCATCCAGCAAGCCATGTTTTAACTGATATACCGTTTTCTTTGTCTG
>NZ_FUGD01000023.1 GCF_900162815.1 Psychrobacter pasteurii
TAGGGCGTGTCCCTAATTTGAAAAATACAGATAAAGCCTTATTTTAATCCTATATATCAACAAAATATAGGGAAACTCAAGCCATGGCGAGAACAGTAATAACTGACAACATATGGGAACAACTACAAACAACAATGAAGGCTCACGGCTGCCATCAATGGAAGAATGACCGCACCGTAATGGAAGCCATACTTTGGAAACTAAGAACAGGTGCTCCATGGCGAGACATACCTACCGAACTAGGTCCATGGAAAACAGCTTATAACCGCTTTAATCGATGGTCTAAAAAAGGGCTATGGCAGAATTTTTTTTTGACCTACGAACACAAACTGATAAAGAGTGGGTATTCATTGACGGAAGTTATGTACGGTGTCATCAACATGCAAGTGGAGCTCGGCGTGGTGAAGAGCGAGCAATTGGACTCAGTCGTGGCGGAAACACGACAAAAATACACCTATGTGTGGACGCGCATGGAAATCCGATCGATTTTAAAATCACTGGGGGTGAAGTGCACGACAGTCAAGTTGCGAACGACCTAATAGAAGTGATTGAACAGGCAGAATATTTTATAGCTGACAAAGGATACGATTCGCAGAAAATCAGAGATAAAGCGATAGAACATGGCATGAAAGCGGTTATTCCTAGAAGAAAAAATACGAAACAACCTAACCCAGAGTTTGACAGTTACCTTTATAAATTACGCCATCTAGTTGAAAATATGTTCGCTCGATTAAAGCATTTTCGCAGTATAGCAACACGCTATGAAAAGCTAGCACGCAATTTTAAATCTATGCTTTACCTAGCTTGTACTATTATTCACTGTAAGTTAAATTGAGGACACGCCCTA
>NZ_FUGD01000061.1 GCF_900162815.1 Psychrobacter pasteurii
TTACTGTTCTCGCCATGGCTTGAGTTTCCCTATATTTTGTTGATATATAGGATTAAAATAAGGCTTTATCTGTATTTTTCAAATTAGGGACACGCCCTAACTTAAATAAGCTAAATCATAAGTTAGCTCGCTGATTTGACAAAGGGCACAGGATTCACTCCTGTGCCCTTTTTATGGTTTTAAAACCGGTATTTATCTAGGTCAAACCAATTCATTATCAGCGCTAAACTCTTGGTTTCAAAGTCTAAGCTTTCTGCTAATATATGCGTTTAGATTTTTTTATATTTGAGCAGCCAAACTATGTCTTCAAAATCGCCTTCTTTATCCTCTAGCATTTGTGTATTAGCACCTTCTTCTGTGGCTCGCCTTTCAGGCTTATGTTTGCTTTTTTCTGCCAGCTTACTATTAGGTATGAATAGCAGTCAGGCCGCCCAAGCTGAAGCGCCTACTCTTGATAACCAAAAGTTTAATGCCTGTTTGGATAACTTGGTACAAACCGGGCCTTTTGCTGGCGTAAAAGACACCTTCGCCCAATATCGCCCACAGCAAGGAGACCCAAGTGTTCTTGAGTCTTTGGACTATCAACCCGAGTTTGCCAAAGAGCCTTGGGATTATCTTGCCAGCTTAGTGGATGAAGAGCGAGTGCTAGATGGTATTAATGCCAGCAATCAATATGCAGATGTCTTAGCCAGAATAGAGTCTGAGTATGGGGTTAACCGTTATGATGTCCTAGGGGTATGGGGCGTTGAGTCTGATTTTGGCACTAAGCTTGGCAAAAAAGATGTGGTTGAGTCGCTGGCTACTTTGTCTTGCTTTGGTCGCCGTCAAAGCTACTTCCGCGGTGAGTATGTCAGTGCCTTAAAAATTCTAAAACAAGGCGACATAGACAAAGCAGACTTTAAAGGCTCTTGGGCGGGTGCTTTTGGTCAAACCCAGTTTATGCCTTCCACCTTCTTACAACTGGCGCAAGACTTCGATGGCGATGGTCGCAAAGATTTAGTCAATAGCCAAGCAGATGCCCTAGCTTCTACCGCTAATTTCTTAAAAAATAGCGGCTATCAACCCGGTCAGCCTTGGGGCTATGAAGTTCGTCTTCCTGCCTCTATCAATGCCAAAAATGACCGTAAAAACAAACAGCCCATTTCACATTGGCGCAGCTTAGGATTAACACTGACTGATGGTAGCCCTTTACCTGACTCACTGGCTTCAGCCGGGTTATTCTTACCGTCAGGAAAAAACGGCCCTGCTTTCTTAGTGGGTCGTAACTTTGATTCTTTTTATGCTTATAACGCTTCAGAGAACTATGCTCTGGCCATTGCTCATTTATCAAAGCAAATTGAGAATCAAGACACTAATGTCGAGTTTGCGACCGCTTGGCCGACTGATGATCCAGGTTTGAGCCGCAAAGAGTCTCGAGAAGTTCAAGAGTCATTGAATTTACTAGGTTATGATATCGGAGAAGTAGATGGGATTATCGGTGATGGTACTCGCCGAGCGATTCAGAAGTATCAAGCCGATAATGGTCTTGAGCCTGATGGCAAAGCCGGTAAAAAAATCCATCAGCACTTAATGGACAGCTCTGCTAAATTAAGACAAGCTGCGCAGCAAGCAGAGGCGGATGAGACCTCATTAGAGTCAGAGTCTTCTATTGCTACTGGATCAAGCAGCAGTGCCAAGAATGCTGAAGCTAAGTCTGATTCTTCTGGCTTCTTGCAAAACAAAAGCCTAATGGCCATTGCTATTAGCTTGCTGATTCTACTGGCCATTATTATTGTGAGTAGAAGAAGGCACTAGTATCAAATTCAGCCCTAAAAAAATCCAAGCCTAGGCTTGGATTTTTTGTTTAAAAGATAGGTTGATGAGTTTAAGCCTAATAGTTGTCAAAATAGCTTTTAACTTCGTAGTAGCGATCACTTAGTAATCTGGTGATACACTTCATTCGTACAATTTCTTGACGAGCAGGCTCAGCCGTTTTTGCTTCTTCGACACAAACTTCGTCACGCCACTCTACCCAATCTTTTTGATCATAGGTTATCGAGTCTTGAGCTTCTTTAGAGGCTCGGCCCCACATTTTATTGAACTCACTACGTTTATAGTCCATTTCTGCTTTAACCTTGGCTTGTTCAGCAGCAGTGGCAGCCATAGCACTGGCAGCAGCGGCAGCGGCTTTATCTGCAGCACTTTGTGCCTCAGATACTTTTTTCGCTTCTTGTTTGGCTTCTGCTACTTTTTTGCCTTTCACATGGTTCTTTTGATCCGCATCAATAAGCACATAAGCCAAGAACATTGCTAAATCCTCACCGTTTTGAGGCTCAACAAAGATTACTTCTCCATCATCGGTAGGCTGTACTGAATACTCCATCTCATAGCTTACCTTATTGGCTTCAAGCTCAATATCTTGCTGATAGGCATCCTCTTGCACATCAAATTCACCATTATATTCTCTGGTGACATCTGCGTTTTGGATAACTTTACTAGGAATCATTACCGTCAACGTACCTTTACAGAAGTTCTTAGTACTTTGAGGGTCATCCTGCGAAGTGCGAATATGATCTAAGTTCATCTTTAGCTGATTGATGCTAGCACGAATACTTGAGCCAGGAGTAGGTCGCTCAAAAGAAGCGGCATAACCTTTGGCACTAGAGTTAATAGCTTTCTGCATAGAGTCAATCACTAAGCTTTGGGCATCTGGATCCGAGCATTCAATTTTACTTTTGCCTCCAAGCCCCATATCTGGAACTTTATCGCAGCCTACAAACATTAATACAGAGCTTAATAGAGCAATTTTTGGTAAATTCTTATTCATAGACCATTTCCAATTTAAATAATTAACTCACCCAACAACACATTAATAAAATCAATTTAACAATACGACAATATTATAGTAACAAAGATTGAATTTTTAAGAAATAGTCTTTTTATTTCCCATTATGAATAACAAAAAAAACCCTGCTCATTTTGAACAGGGTTTTCATCGTTAACATTCTAGACTAGGGCTGTACTTATTAGGCTGTCATACAGCTTAATTAGAGGCTCAAATCAATTAGCCTTTAAGCTTTTGAACTGATCTTACATTACAGCCTTTATAAACAATTTCACTGTTTGCATTTTGAACGTTAATGCTTAATTTGTGATAGTTGTTTAAACGCATTGCGTCAGTCATGATGCTGAAGTTTTCTTCGTCACCAAATACAGTGTCAACGGTGTCAGAGCGACCTAAGTTGATTGGTAAAAATCTGTCTTTACCATTTAAGTTAGCTTGCGCATAAGTAGGTAGAAACTGTTTGTTAAAGCCATAAGTGACGCTTAACTTTTCGCTGCTACCGCAAGTATAGTTTACTTTTCTTACCTTCACCGCCGTGTCATGGCTGGTTGCAGGGTCCATGACTTCATCAGTATAGGCCATTGCTGAGCCTGAGCTTAACGCTGCAGCCAATACGGCGGCACTTGATAATACGGTGGTTAACTTTTTCATATAAATACCTTCTTTGAGGGTTGAAATAACACTAGAGCGAAAATGCTCTAATCACACAGCCAAACGCTATTAAACCTCTTGTTTATTATGACTATTATTATTTGAGTCTTTTTATTTGGCATTAACAATTTGACTGAAACATCATAATAAACCCATCACTTTTTAAACGCTGTTTATGCAGAGTAATGTTAATATTGCGTTTTGTTATATTATAACAATAGCTGCAATATAGGCGTAATATTTTTTTATTTTGCCGTAATTTCGTATGGATTATGCAATGCACAAACCACCTATATCCATTAGCAATCGACATTAAAAAAGACCCTGCCAGCTGACTGACAAGGTCTTTTTTTATTTTAACTGATCTCTTAAGTTCGACTCATTATTTAGGATGAACCATCTCTTCTGGTCTTACCCACTCATCAAACTGCTCTTCAGTCATTAGCTCAAGCTCAACCGCTACTTGCTTAAGTGTTTTGTCTTCTTTATAAGCTGTCTTAGCGATTTTCGCTGCATTCTCATAACCCACATGACGGTTTAATGCAGTGACTAGCATTAGTGAGTTGTGTAGGAAGTCATCAATCTTCTCTTTCACAGGCTCGATACCTACCGCACAGTTTTCATTGAAGCTGTTGCACGCATCGCCCATTAGCTTGATTGATTGCAGTAAGTTATAAGCGATTACTGGCTTATAAACGTTTAGCTCAAAGTTACCTGATGCACCAGCGAAGCTGATAGCTGCGTCGTTACCCATAACTTGAGCAACTGCCATAGTCATCGCTTCAGACTGAGTTGGGTTAACTTTACCTGGCATGATTGAAGAGCCTGGCTCATTTTCAGGAATAGTCAATTCACCAAGACCACAACGAGGGCCAGATGCTAACCAGCGAACGTCGTTAGCGATTTTGTTTAAGCTAGCCGCTAGTGTTTTTAACGCGCCTGATGCAAATACTTCGGCGTCACGAGCTGCTAGTGCTTCAAATTTGTTTGGAGAAGTCACAAATGGAAGACCTGTTAGCTCTGATAATTGCTCAGCAGCTTTAACCGCATAATCTGGGTGTGAGTTTAGACCGGTACCAACTGCAGTGCCACCTAGTGGTAATTCATATAGACCTTGTAGCGCGTTGTCGATACGAACTAGCGCGTGGTCAAGTTGGCTAACATAGCCGCTGAACTCTTGGCCTAGTGTTAGTGGAGTCGCATCTTGTAAATGCGTACGGCCAATCTTAACGATGCTGTCGAATTCTTTGGCTTTTTTGTCTAGCGTGTCACGTAATGCTTTAACCGCTGGGATTAGCAGGCTGTTGATTTGACGCGCTGCAGCAACACGGATAGCCGTTGGGAAGCTGTCGTTAGTAGACTGTGCATGGTTTACGTGGTCATTTGGATGAATTGGAGAATAAGTACCACGCTCAGAGCCCGCGATTTCGTTTGCACGGTTAGCCAGTACTTCGTTCATGTTCATATTTGACTGCGTACCAGAACCGGTTTGCCATACCACTAATGGGAACTGGTCTGTTAGACCGCCGTTGATAACTTCATCAGCCGCTTGGATGATAAGGTCACGTTGGCTTTCTTCGATACGGCCAAGGCTTGCGTTAGTGATAGCCGCTGCTTTTTTAACCAATGCCATTGCTTCAATCATTGGACGTGGTAGAGTTTCACCACCAATTTTAAAGTTTTCACGGCTGCGCTGAGTTTGTGCACCCCAGTAAGCGTCCTGTGGTACTTCAACATTACCCATGGTATCTTTTTCTATACGAGTTGACATGATGTCTCCTGTTTTATTATATAAAAGCTAAAAGAATTTGTTATGGTGTTGCTAGCTATAAAATAAATGACATTGATAACCCAGCTTACCGATACAGTAGGCATGAGTTTGGTGGATCGCAAATATGATAGCATGACTGCCTATGAAACGCATTTATAGCCGTCAAAAATCATAGTTAAAATGGCCAATTTTAAATAAAAATAAGGCACCATTTAATATGATCAATCATAAGCCTTGTTCATATAGAAACTCAAGACAAGTGCTGTATGATTATTTAACCTAGTCCCTACCCTATTTTTCAAACCTTATTTTAAACCCAACTATTATAAATCAAACTATGACCAATAATCCTTCTCGACGTGATATTAATCGCCAGCGCCGCGCCTTAACTGAACAACAACGCCGTAACGCGGGCTCTATGGCATTTCGCTTTTTATCAAAGCTAACCCCTCGCCTGCCCAAAGGGGCTAAAGTAGGAATTTACCTCGATGACTTTGGCGAGCTGCCGACTCAGCCGCTACTCAAGTGGTGTCAGCGTATGGGCTATCAGGCTTATTTGCCAGTGATTAATACTCAAGGTCGTGATAATAAACACATACGCTTTGTGCCTATCTATCACAGCAAACTGGCAAACATTCCAACGGTACGCCACAGCTTTGGTATGAAAGAGTCCAAAAGTCGTCATCTGTTATCGGCTGATGAATTAGATTTGATTATGTGTCCGCTTGTCGCCGCTGATGAACAAGGCAATCGCATGGGGATGGGTGGCGGGTTTTATGACACCACATTAGCTAAGTCATACCAGTACAGCAGCTCGCAAAATCACCGCCGCCATCCACTGCGTGTCGGTTGGTGTCACGAGTTCCAAGTATTTGATGAGCTTGAAACTCAACCTTGGGATGTGCCATTAAACGCTTTAATTACCCCTGAAAAAATACGTTGGTTTTCATAAAGGATAGCCATGAGCAATGATATGCCGGATGATAACAATCATAAAGACAACCGTTTAGATTTGGAAATAGAAAGCTCTAGTGCAGATAATGTAGACAAACATCTGCAAAGCCTTGAGAATAGCGGCCGAGTGGCACAGCAACGTCAACTGTCGCCTGAAGAGCAGTTATTTACTGAAGAAGAGCTGGCTCGACTGGTGAACCCTGATAAGCTCAAAGCATTAATGAATAATGGCGATGATTTTTTGGGTTATTTAACCGGTGAGATTGATAAGTTTGAGGATTAGCAGTTAGTCAGTGACATCGATAATCAAACCACTCTTCCCTTCATTATTTTATAATAATAAAAAAAGCGAGACAGATATCTGCCTCGCTTTTTTGCTTTAAAACTAACAATTAACCTATCAATTACAGCACCATCGCTGCAATCCAACCAAACGCCAATAACGGTAAGTTAAAGTGTAAGAAAGTTGGAATCACACTGTCTTTAATATGGTCGTGCTGATTATCAACGTTCAAACCCGACGTTGGGCCCAGTGTTGAATCAGAGGCTGGAGAACCGGCATCACCAAGCGCCCCCGCGGTACCGATAATGGCAACCGTCGCCAACGGTGAGAAACCCATAGAGATACACAGTGGGACGTAAATCGCGGCAATGATAGGAATGGTCGAGAAAGATGAGCCAATACCCATGGTCACAATCAGACCAATTAATAGCATAACAAAGGCAGCAATACCTTTATTGCCAGCAAATAGATTAGTCGCACCATCAATAAGCGGAGCAATCTGATCGGTGGCTTTCATTACTTCGGCGAAACCCTGGGCGGTAATCATAATAAAGCCAATCATCGCCATCAGCTTAATACCTTCGTTGAACACACTGTCAGCTTCGTTCCATTTCACCACGCCTGTGGCCATGAACACGCCAAAGCCGAACAATGAGCCTAATAATAATGAATCAGTATATAGCTGAACCACAAACGCGGTAATAATCGCTAATAGAGCAATCAACGTCTTGCCCTTACTAGGGGCTGTGGCTGTGGTAGCGGCTTGAGTTAAAGCATCATTTTGACCACTAGCAGCCCCTTGAGAGCTTGCTGAATCAGCAGTTAACGCCGATAAATTATACTGACGTGGCTTACGGTAACTGATGAAAATCGCTGTTAATAGTCCTACCAACATGCCCAATGCTGGAATCGCCATCGCTTTCATAACCGAGATATTTTCAACGTTTAATCCGGCCTCACCGACGTTCTTTAGCATGATTTGCTTCAGGTAAATCTCACCAAATCCGTAAGGGACAAACATATAAGTGGTAACCAGACCAAAAGTCATCAGACAGGCTAGCAAGCGTCTGTCCACTTTTAGGCGATTAAATACCATTAATAAAGGCGGGATAATTAAAGGGATAAAAGCGATGTGAATGGGAATTAAGTTTTGACTGAAAACACTCATCAGTACCAAACCAAAGAACAGAGCCCATTTGATAGAAGCAGACCCAGCACTTTTTTCACTATTAATACGGTTAATTACCGCATTGGATAGAGATTGGGGTAAGCCTGAATGAGCAATGGCTACAGCGAACGCCCCCAGTAAGGCATAAGACAAGGCAATTTGTGCCCCATTTTTAATCCCCTCTTGAAAAGCTGTCAAGGTAGCATCAACCCCTAAGCCGCCCACTAAGCCCCCTACCATTGCCCCTATCAACAAACTGAGGACAACATGGACTCGGGCCAGTGATAGACCTAACATCACTACCACGGCCAATAGTACCGCATTAATCATAATTTATTCCTTATAGAGTTATCACTTACACCAGTGGCTTAGGCATAAGCTTTTCTTCTATAAAAGTTGGTTTTTGAGTAGATAGCACCCATATCATTGGTTAGTAACCAGTAGTCGCTATCAGAGTTTGATCGTAAAATTTAAGTATACAATATAGTTTAAAGTAACTAATCTGTAAAAATAGCGTTACAAACTCTCTATTCTAACCGATTTTTGTTTTATAGGTCATGGTGTAGCGACTATGTCGTTAAATTAAGCTTGCAATTATCATCTATCATCACCATTTAGTAAGTCATAGCATAAAAAACTTCTGAATAAGAGGTTTTGTGTCACACGATAAGGAAAAAATATGAGTAAATCCGATAAAGATTATGACAGTGATTTCGAGCAACTGGTTGATGACCACATGGATAATGAGGTGGAGTCTACTGAAGCTGAAGATTCTGACATAACTACAGATTTTGAGCCAACGGATGTGGCACCAACTAATAAAGAGGGTTCAAACTCTTTGCCCCTACTGGCACTACGCGATGTGGTGGTTTATCCACACATGCAAATTGCTTTGTTTGTGGGCCGTGAACCTTCAGTTAAAGCCATCCAAGCTGCCCAAGAGCATTTCGACGATATGGTTTTGGTTGTGGCACAAAAAGACTCGCTCAGCGAAGACATCGAGTTAGATAACCTGTATGAGTACGGGACGGTGTGTCGTATTGTTAGCACCATGCCGCACGACAGTGACGAGAACTGCATTAAAGTGCTTATTGAAGGTGCCTACCGCGTCAAATTAGACAAAGTAACGGATGCCGGTGATATGTTGCACGGTGAGTTCACGCCAAGTGAAATCAGCTTGCCTATGAGCGAATCTCAACAGAAAAACACCATTGAAGCGTTACGTAGCCTATTTTCTACCTACGCTGAGTCACGCCTACGCAATAGCCGTGAACTGATTCGTGTCTCTGAGCGCATCAACAACTTGTTAGAGCTGGTCTATTTTATTGCCACTCGAGTCTCTATGGACTTGGAAGAAAAACAGCTTCTACTCGAAAAAGATGACATATCCGCGCACATCAATACGCTAACTGAGTACTTGGCTAAGCAAAGTGCTGAGCAGTCTATTGAGCAAGAAATCCAAGAAGCGGTTCGCCGTCAAATGGAAAACAACCATCGTGAGTACTTCTTAAACGAGAAGATGAAAGCCATTAAAAATGAGCTTTCTGAGATTAGCGATGGCTCGTTTGATAGCGAAGATGACTTAGAAGAATTAGAAGCCCGTTTAAAAGAAGCGGACTTACCTGAGGACGTGCGCAAAAAAGCTGAGCAAGAGTTTAAAAAGCTTAAAATGATGCCACCTGCCTCAAGTGAATCTTCTGTGGTGCGTAACTACATCGACTGGATTTTAGATACCCCATGGAATAAAACCAGCAGGGTTTCTATCAAGCTTGATAAAGCCGAAGAAGTACTTGATGCGGACCACTATGGCCTGCAAGATGTGAAAGACCGCATCTTAGAGTATTTAGCAGTGCAATCGCGTGTGAAAAAATTACGTGGCCCTATCTTATGTCTGGTAGGTCCTCCTGGTGTGGGTAAAACCTCACTGGGTGAATCTATTGCCCGCGCTACAGGCCGTAAATTTGTGCGTATGGCCTTAGGCGGCGTACGTGATGAAGCAGAAATCCGTGGTCACCGCCGGACTTACATCGGTGCGATGCCAGGTAAAATTGTACAGTCACTGGCCAAAGTTGAGGTGAAAAACCCGCTGTTCTTATTGGACGAAATCGATAAGATGGCGCAAGACTTCCGTGGCGACCCTGCGTCTGCTCTGCTTGAAGTGCTAGATCCATCACAGAACGATAAGTTTAATGACCATTATCTAGACTTGGATCTGGACTTATCGCAAGTAATGTTTATCTGTACCGCAAACAGCATGGACATTCCACCTGCGCTATTAGACCGTATGGAAGTGATTCGTCTACCGGGTTATACCGAAGATGAGAAGATTAACATCGCTGAGAAGTACTTAGTGCCTAAAGCCATTAAGCAAAACGGTCTGAAAAACGATGAAATTGAAATTGTGCCAGAAGCTTTGCACAGTATCGTTCAGCGTTATACTCGTGAAGCCGGTGTGCGTAATCTTGAGCGTGAAGTGAATAAGATTTGCCGTAAAGTGGTCCGTGAGTCTATCGACAAGTATGGTGTTAAGCCTTCTAAGAAGACTAAGATTGAGACCGTGGTGGTTGATGCAGACAATATCAGCGACTATCTGGGCGTTCACCAGTACGACTATGGTTTGGCTGAAGAAGAGCCTGAAGTGGGCCGTGTCACTGGTCTGGCTTGGACCAGCGTTGGTGGTGAACTGTTGACCATCGAAGCCATTACTATGCCTGGTAAAGGTGAGTTCGTTTATACCGGCTCACTAGGCGATGTGATGAAAGAGTCTATTCGCGCCGCAATGAGTGTGGTTCGTGCTCGTGGTGAACTATTAGGTATCGACTACGAAACCTTTAAATCTAAAGACGTGCACGTGCATATGCCTGAAGGGGCTACGCCAAAAGATGGGCCATCAGCAGGTATCGCTCTGACCATCGCTTTAGTGTCTGCTATGACAGGTATTGCCATTCGTTCTGACATTGCCATGACAGGGGAAGTAACGCTTCGTGGTAAAGTACTACGTATCGGTGGCCTAAAAGAGAAGCTATTGGCAGCGCACCGTGGCGGCATCAAACATGTGTTGATTCCGCAGTCGAATGAGCGCGACTTGGTTGAAATTCCAGACAACGTTAAAGAAGGACTAACTATTCAGCCAGTATCTACTATTGATGAAGTGTTAGAAGCGGCTTTGGTAAGAATGCCAACGCCCTTGAATCCTACTAAAGTAGCCGTAGATACCACCAAATCTACCAAAGCTTTACGCAGTTAACTATCAATGTTAATTACTAACGCTAATTACCAATCTAGATAGCTTTATAGTATGACATTCAAAAAAAGCCGCTTTTAGAAGCGGCTTTTTTTATGGGTGCAACTTTTTAACACAATGACTTATTACTGTATTTACATTTCATAACCTATTGCAACGTTTTGGCTAAATGATTTACCTCCCATCTCGCTATACTTAAAAGGCTAGATCAAATATATTTGTTTTAATACTTTATTAATAAAACCAAGCTAGACTATAAATAACACAACAATCAAGAAACCTAGTGCTAAATGATAAGTTTTCATGTAATCGAGTAACTCACACCTTCTGAAAGCTTATTATTTTTATTAGACCCTATAAATAACAACATAATTCAAATTAGGAGTTTTTATGAAAAAGCTACTTGCTACTTCAGCAGTTTTGGCTTCTGCAATCGCACTGACCGCTTGTCAAACTACCCCAAATAAACAAGATCTTCCAGCAGAGATTCAACCTGCTTTAAAAGCCCAAATTCAAACCGTCGATGTTAGTAAAGCCCATCTTGGAAAAATGTACCTACGCCCTGTACAAGGTGGCGTACAAGTATTTGGTAAATTAACAGGCTTAAACCCTGGCTCTACCTATGCCATTCACATCCATGAAAATGGTACCTGTGCCAACAAAGGCAAAGATGCCGGTGGTCATTTCAACCCACTGAACAAACAGCACGGTCATCCTAGCACGCCAGAAAGCCATGCAGGTGACTTACCTAACCTGACAGCGGATGCCAACGGTGTCGCTAGCATCAACTTTGTTCGTGAAGACATCTCAGTCGATCCACGAGTGGCCAATACGGTTTATAACCGTGCCTTTATTATCCATGCCGGTGCCGATGATTATGTTAGCCAGCCTGCTGGTAACGCTGGCGACCGTATGGCTTGTGGTGTGATTGAAGAGTATTAATCAATAAACCACATCAATAAAGCATTTGATGTCAAACACTTAGATTAATTCTTTGTGCTTTAAGTAAATCAGATTGAGCGCCAGTTTCTATTTTAGAGGCTGGCGCTTTTTATGCTTAGCTAAATAATTAGTAGCAGTTATCCCCTCTGTAATCCATACGACAATACTTGTCGTATAGCATAGTTCTCCCCCTATCAAGTTGGTGACAATTTGCTATACTTATCCTATCGAATCTGCTGTTACTATGACTCAATTCTGAGTAAGATTAAATCTAACTTTCTATTAAACTCTATGAAAAATGCTAATAAATTTTATTAGACCTACTAAACTATGATTTAGTCTTTATAATAAACAGTGTGATTAAATAGCCCTCCCCTTTAAACCAAAAATTATACTTACTTAAAACACCAAACCTTTAACTAAAAATATTTTAATCAATTAAATTAGGACATCATTATGGATGACAACAAAGCCAAAGCGTTAAAAGCCGCCTTAGGTCAAATCGAAAAGCAATTTGGTAAAAACACCATCATGCACCTAGGCGATAACTCAGCCACACTAGATGTGGACGTGGTCTCAACGGGCTCTCTAGGTTTAGACATCGCTTTAGGTATTGGCGGCTTACCAAAAGGCCGTATTATTGAGATTTATGGTCCAGAAAGCTCGGGTAAGACTACCCTAACTTTACAAGCCATTGCAGAGTGTCAAAAGCAAGGTGGTACTTGTGCCTTTATCGATGCTGAGCACGCCTTAGACCCAATTTATGCCCGTAAATTAGGCGTCAATACTGATGATTTACTGGTGTCTCAGCCAGACAACGGTGAGCAAGCACTTGAGATTACCGATATGTTGGTTCGCTCTGGTGCTCTAGACATGATCGTTATTGACTCGGTCGCCGCCCTTACTCCACGCGCTGAGATTGAAGGCGAGATGGGTGATAGCCACATGGGTCTACAAGCCCGTCTAATGAGTCAGGCGCTGCGTAAGATTACCGGTAATGCCAAACGTTCAAACTGTATGGTTATCTTTATTAACCAGATTCGTATGAAAATTGGTGTTATGTTTGGGTCGCCTGAAACCACGACAGGTGGTAACGCGCTTAAATTCTATGCTTCAGTACGCTTAGACATTCGCCGTATCGGTGCTGTGAAAAGCGGTGATGAGATCATTGGTAACCAAACTCGTGTGAAAGTTATCAAAAACAAAATGGCACCTCCGTTCCGTCAAGCCGAGTTTGAAATTACTTATGGCGAAGGCACCAACCACTTAGCCGAAGTGATCGACTTAGGCGTTGACATTGGTGTGGTAGGCAAAGCCGGTGCTTGGTACAGCTATGGCGACGAAAAGATTGGTCAAGGTAAAGCCAACTCGGTATTATTCCTAAAAGATAACCCTGCTATTGCGGAAGAGATTGAAGCAAAAATTCGTGCCGAGAAGCTGGCTGTAGAGCCTGAAAAAGGCAAAGAAGCCGCTGAAGGTAGTGAAGTAGCTGAACCAGCAGCCGAATAGGGTTTGCCTAGATAAAAAATGCAAATAAAAACTTTAGCCCAGATTTTGGCAGAAAATGAGAAAAGCGATAAAAAACCCTCTCAAAGTCAGTCAAAGTCTGGGCAGGCTAAAGCCAGCAATAAACCTAAAAAACAAACAGCACCACGGGCAAAGACCTCCTCTGCCCGTGGTTTTGCTGTGTCTAAATCAGAAGAACAAGATTCTAGTGCCAAGTCTTCTAAGACCTCTTATCCCAAACGCCACTATGTTAAAAAATCAAATACAGAGCACAGCGCTGAGGACTTTGATGCTTATCTAGAAGACAGCCCTAAAACCTCATCTTTATCAGGGAATTCTGAAAACGAGAAAGCTTCTAGACCCAAAAAGCGGAAGAAAAAAAGCTTTCATCCTGCCTCCCCTTATCAGCCAAAAACTGAACTGGTTGAGCCGATTAAAGAAGTCGACCCCAATAGTATTAAAAGCTTATTGGCACAGGTCAAAGCTGAAGCTGAGCAGCAAGAACAAGCGGATACGCTCTCAACAGAGGCGTCAACCGACTCTTCAAGTCAGTCCAATAACTCAGAAGAAGCCGAAAGTTCAGGTATAGATAATCTTCCGGTAGCCCTTAAGGCTTATCTTAAAACGCCCGAACAGCGCCAAGCAGAGATCGAGGCAATCAAAGCTAACAGTCGTCTACGTTGGTTAGCCTTTTATTATTTATCCCGGCGTGAACACTCTGCTGGAGAGCTGCGTCAAAAGCTGCTGGATAAAGAGCAAGATCCTGAAAAGATTGAAGAGCTATTACAAGAGCTTCAAGACAAAGGCTATCAAAGCGACCATCGGACTGCGCTAATGCTAATTCGTGAAGGCATTCGCAAAGGCCGTGGCCGCTTGCGAATAAAGAATGATTTTTATAAGCGTAAAGTCGAAGTACCGGCCAATATTGATGAGCTAATCGATATGGCGATGGAGGACAACGAAGAGTTCGTCGATGTGTTGTCTGACAACGACCTAGTGGAAGGCGTAGATTGGCTACGGTTGGCCGTTGAAGCACGGGTAAAAAAATATGGGGATGACATTCCCACGGATCAAAAGATAAAAGCCCGCCAGCTGCGATTCTTGCAATATCGTGGCTTTAAGCCAGATATTTGCTTTCAAGCCATTACCCACAATTTAGAGACTCTAGAAGATCGCTTTTAGAGTTCGACTTTTAGCTAAGTTTGGCTTCTAACCAAGTTTAGTTTCTAGCTAATAATGGCCAACTTAACCCCGCTTCTCTAACCCAAGAAGCTCTAAGCCATCCCGTTTCGGCTCACCATTATTGCCATCTTCTGGAAACGGCATACGCTCGCCATTTAACTGATAACCTCGGCGCTGATAATACGCCAAAAGCTCCGGACGCTGACTTAAGATGCTCATCGTGAGGCGAGTTTTATTATCACTGCCATCCGCTTTTAGATGGCGACCTGCAAAGGTCTCTGCCGCTTGTAAAATCTGATTACCCACGCCCAATCCTTGCAAGCTAGGATGCACCGCAAACATACCAATATAAGCTGTTTTTTGCTCTGCTTTAATATCCACAGCAATACAGCCTAAAATTTTTCCCGTCTCTTTGCCTGCTTCAACCTCGGGGAAAACAAATAGGTAATGCAGCGGGTCGTTAATTACTGTCTCAATTCCCTGAGCTGTGGTACGAATACCACCGATTAAATGAGCCTCATTGGTCCAGCCCACATCCTCCCGATAGCATTGATTCAATAAGCTAAGCAAGGAAGTCACGTCTTCTATAGTGGCTTGACGCAAAAAAACATCAGGTTTGGACATAGTGGTATACTCCACGGGTTCGAGGTCAAAAGTATTAGTTTATTAAACCAAAAATCAAGACGGTTAGTAAACCTCTTCTTATCTCTGACACCCTAAATCTTAAACCCTTACTAAGTCGTACGGGTATAATATATTTCAATTCTTCTATTTTTTGAGTTTTTTATGACATCAGCCTCCTCTCTAGCTCCCATCAGTCCTGAACAAATCTCTCAACTAACTGACTCTAGCCAGTGGGGTCAGCCCTCCCCTGCACCTATTTTAAGCGCACGCTTTAAGCAGTCTGCTGCAGACTTTCAGGTCGATGAGTTATTGGAAGTTGAACTATCTGGTGAAGGGGAACACTTATGGCTCTTGATTAAAAAGACTGGCATGAACACCAGTTTCGTGGCCGACCAGCTCGCCAAGTGGGCCAAAATACCCAGCCGTGATGTCGGTTACTCAGGGCTAAAAGACCGTCAGGCAGTAACGACACAGTGGTTTAGTTTGCGTATCCCAAAAGGCGAATTACCTAGCGCCAGCTTTGATGAGTTTATGATGGCTAACCTAAGCTCTGAGCTTGAGTCGGTACAAGTGCTTGAGCAGGCTTGGCACAGTAAAAAACTCAACCGCGGCACCCATAAAGCCAACCACTTTAAGATTCATTTACGGGATATCCAGGTTGGTAATGATACTAATATCGATACTACAAAAATTGATGCTGCCTTAAATATTATGGCCACAAATGGCGTGCCCAATTACTTTGGTGAGCAGCGCTTTGGGCGACAAGGCAACAATATTGCCAGTGCTTTAGAGTGGTTTGAACAAGGCACAATAAATGGCCGTAAACCGCACCCCAAGAAGAGCCGTGACTTGCAGTCACTATTATTGTCCTCGGCTCGCAGTGCCATTTTTAATCAAATTGTCTCAGCCCGAGTTGAGCAAGACAGTTGGGATAAAGCACTTGAAGGGGATGTGTTTAATTTAAATGGGTCGGGATCAGTATTTACCGTTGAACAAATAGATCAGGAAATACAGGACCGGCTTGCCAGCGGTGACATTCACCCCACCGCGCCTTTATGGGGTATCAAAAACGATAAGGTTGACGCTGCTGCCAAAGTTTTAGAACAGCAGATAGTGGAACAAAATCCTATCTTACAAAGACTGGCTCAGGGATTAGAGAAAAAAGAGCTGAAAACCATGCGCCGAGCCACTCGTTTGCCAGTAAGCAACTTAAGCTGGGCTTGGCCGGATGAGCAAAGCTTGCTGCTGCAATTTACCTTGCCTACGGGCACCTTTGCCACCAGCGTGTTATCAGCACTGGTAGTTAACCTGCGTTCATTAAATCTTCAATAACCAGCCTCTGACCTTCGGCCAAGCTGGGTACATCGCCAAGCTTACGCCAAGGCATGCTGGTGCCATGGAAGTCACTACCGGTCGAGACTTGTAGACCGTGTTCAGCAATACTGCGATCAACCATACGGCGGGTACTTAGTGGCTCGTCATTATTAGGCAGCTCGCAACCATCACCACCAAACTGAGCAAACTCAGCAATCAGTTTACGCACTCGGGTAGCCGATAAGTTGTAACGCGTTGGGTGTGCCAATACTGCTTTGCCACCGCAGCGATGAATTAGGCTAATTGTATCTTCCATACTTAACGTTTCAATCGGTACGTAAGCGGCTTTATTATCGGCCAAATACTTATCAAATGCCTTTTGCATGGTAGGCACAATCTCTTGCTCTAATAAGACTTTGGCGATATGTGCGCGCCCAACAGCGTCAGCATTACCGTCCGCTTTTGCTAAGACCGCTTGCCACATTTCATCGAAGTCATGACCGGTCAGCTCCGCCATTTTCTCAACAATCATTCGGCCACGATTGCCGCGACTGGTTTGAATGTGAGTCAAAGTATCGTTCATTTCTTCAAAATCACTAAAACCTAGGCCTAACACATGAATCACTTTGTCTTTGGCTTTATTTTTGCCATAACCCCCAGTGAGCGTATGTTGGCAACTAATCTCCACCCCATTAATGAGGGTAATACCGAGCTCATCAGCCACGGCCTTAGCTTCTGGAATACCGGCTAAGGTATCGTGGTCGGTTAACGCAAAGATATCGATATTGGCGGCGTGTGCTTTATGCAGTAGCTCATTAGGCGTATTACTGCCGTCAGAGCAGGTGCTGTGACTGTGTAAGTCGATGCGTTTGTAAGCAAGGTCTTCAGAGGAAGGTTGTGACGTTGAGCTTTGTGGCATATTTTTTGGTCTTTATAATAAAAAAGGAAGTACGGCTAATATTGTAACGGTTATTGCTTGCTATTTGTCGATATATTTCCAGACATTTTTTAGCTAACTTTTACAGTTATAAGCAGATTAAGCAACTGACTAAACGACTTTTGTTCGGCAGTGCCTTAGCAGTATCGCCTTAAAATTAAAGCGTGGTTATAGCGCCAATGCTTTTTTTTATGGGGAATGGCGTGTAAACTATCGCCACAAGTTATCTCACCTATTTTGTTAATTCTTCTCTTAATTTTATTATTGTGACTTCTATGAAAGCATTGTTAGATTTTATCCCCTTACTCGCCTTTTTTTATGTGGCGAAAACCCAAGGTATTTTGGCTGGTGCTGGGGCAATCTTAATCGCCACTGTGGCAGTTGCAGTGATTCACTTAATGACGCAAAAAGGTCGCCTGACTAAGCAGCAAGTTGTGACCTTAGTTCTAACGGTTGTCTTTTGTGGTTTAACACTCCTATTCCATGACGAAATTTACTTAAAGTGGAAGTCAACGGTTATTAACGGCGTATTCGCAGTGGCCTTATTAGTCAGTGTATTGATTGGTAAGCCGCTACTTGAGATGGCCATGAAGAGTGTGTTTAGCTTGACCAAATCAGGGTGGAATAAGCTGACCTTAGCGTGGGTGGGCTACTTTATCTTAATGGCCGTACTGCAATATTACTTTGCTTTTCACACCAGTGAGCAAACTTGGATTAACTTTAAAAGCTATGGTTGGCTGCCTTTCATGTTGGTGTTTATGGTGGGTCAGTTTGTTATACTTAAAAATCACCTCAACCCAGAAATCACTGATGATAAATCTAAAAAATAACTTAGATTTTTTATAGGTTTTAGCTTAGTTTAGACAATGAATTAATATTATCAGCCACCCTTCGATACGAGGCTTACTATGCCATTATTTATGATTATCGGTCACGATGTGGCCAACTCTACTCAGTTAAGACAAGAAACCCGTCCGGCTCATATTGCTCGCCTAAAGCAGCTTGAGTCAGAAGGTCGGCTGATTATTGCAGGCCCTAACCCTATCGAGCACGGTAAAGAGAGCATGTCTGGCAGCTTAGTGGTTGCCGCTTTTGATAGCCTAGAAGCTGTACAGCAATGGGCCAGCGAAGAGCCTTACTTAAAGGCAGGGGTTTATAGCCATGTCGATATCAAGCCCTTTATCCAAGCCTTGCCTTCTGCCTAATTAGCCAACTGTTTTATTCGTATTGGAATTCATCGCCATGCCTGCTCCACAATGCTCTGCACACTCTGCTGCTGTTTCCTCTAAAATTAAGAGTAACGCCTCCATACTACGTACTGCTTTATTGGCTGTAACTTGGTCATTGTCAGCTTCATTAACTCCTATTGCAGCCTCTGCAGCACCTACTGTGGTGGTCAATAACCCTGAGCAACAAGTACAAGCCGAAGACCCACAAGTCGCGCCTCAGCCGGCCACCCCTTTTAATGAGATTAATCCGCAAAGTCCAAATCAACAAGAGGCAGACCCAGGCGATACCCCAAATGCATTAGAAAACCCAGACAGTTTGGCCAGTGGTATGCAGCCAAGCGACTCTGAGTTATCGGCTGCCAATCAAGAGCTGCTTAGCCGTAATGCACAGTTGCAAAGAGATGTGAATGACCTAGAAACCCGGGTTAATGTATTGATTAATGAGCGCAGTGGCCAGCTATTTATGTACGGGGCTGTGACTGTGGCTGTGTCTTTATTTTTAGGCGTCTTGTTGGGTGGCTTCGTATTCAGTAGACGTGATCGCTGGTAATGAGTCATTGCCTTTTTGATTGAGACAAGTGAGTAAAACGTGAGTGAAGTAGCTAAGGTAATACCTGCCAAACTGTCGTGGCGAGAAGATGAACTGGGCAATTTAGTGCCTGTCTCCGATGTGTTCGGCGATGTCTATTATTCTTTGGCCGATGGTCTGGCAGAATCACGCTATGTGTTTTTACAACAAAACCATCTGCCTGAGCGCTTTACTGCTCTTTTTGAGAGACATCTAAAATCTCTTGCTGCTGATCTTGCTACTGACGCTGATAGTAAACTTGAGGATAGCAAGTCTAATAGCGATCTCGCTTCAGCCTCAAATAGCTTTACCATTGCTGAGCTAGGCTTTGGGACTGGGTTAAATATCCTTGCCACTTGGCAATTATGGCGACAAACCAAGCAAGCTGTCTATGCTCAGCAGTCTCAGCACGACACCTCTAAGTTGCAATTTAGTCCTCGCCTACACCTAATTAGCACCGAAAAGCACCCTTTAACTCTAGAAGACTTAACGCGTAGCTTACAAAGTTGGCAAGATAATGATGCTAGCCTGATTCCGCTAATCACTCGCTTATTGGCGCTATACCCTACTTTGGTTTCAGGCTGTCACCGCCTCCATTTAGAGCCGGATGTGACCTTAGACTTGTGGCTAGGCGATGCCACTGAAAGCTTACAAAAGCTAGCGGACGGTTATGATGAGGTGACTCATAATGCACAAATAGATGCTTGGTATTTAGATGGCTTTGCGCCCTCTTGTAACGAGTCACTATGGGCAGAGCAAATCTTTGCGCAGGTACAGCGTTTATCAAAGATAGACACCACTGCCGCAACTTTTAGCTGTGCAGGTGTGGTCAAACGCGGTTTAGAAGCAGCCGGTTTTGAGATAAAAAAAGTCAAAGGCTTTGGTCGTAAACGTGAAATGCTTACGGCAAAAAAAGCAACG
The DNA here is from genome assembly GCF_900162815.1 of Psychrobacter pasteurii. GTDB lineage: Bacteria > Pseudomonadota > Gammaproteobacteria > Pseudomonadales > Moraxellaceae > Psychrobacter > Psychrobacter pasteurii. Next base: position 20,119 of record NZ_FUGD01000061.1, read on the forward strand.
CTCACCACTTCTGATAATGATGAGCCTAACTATCTTCCTAGCGATAAAAAACAGCCTACTGATCAAAACCAGGCTACTGATCAAAAACGGCCTGCCAATCAAAAACAGCGCTATAAAAAAGCAGCCATCATCGGTGCAGGCATCTCTGGCCTTATGGCAGCTTGGTCTTTAGCTCAGCGTGGCTTACAAGTTACCTTAATAGATCAGTCAGCACCCCTAGCTGGCGCTTCTGGTAACCCTAGGGCTTTATTGGCCCCAAAAATGACACCTATTGCTCACGTAGCAGAGCATTTACACAGTATTGGCTACCTATATAGTCAGCGCCTATACCGACAGCTAGATAAGCAAAATGAGCTGCTTTATGCTTCTGACGCGACTGTCACCAATCGCCCAAGCCAAATATTTAATAACACGGGCACCCTAGATTTACTGTTAAAATCCAATGTCGATGTCTCGCAAATTGCTGAATACCCTGAGCAAATGGCGACCACATTAACAGCAGATAAAGCCCAAGACATCACAGGCTTAAAACATCAAGATTTAGAGGCAAATCTCTATCTACCTCAAGCGGGTTTGGTCAATCCTAAGGCCTTAGCTGACACGGTTTTAAACCATCCTAATATCCGCTTTCAGCAGGCTCAAGTTACACAAATAAAGCCTTCTCAAAGCTCAACTCAGTCGAGTGGCAGCGTGCAGGTAATCTCAGAGCCAACAGTTTTGAGTGACAGTAATGATAACCCTGACAATGAGGCAACTGGCTTTGATGCCGTCATTATTGCCACCGCTTTTGACAGTCAGCGCTTAGATGCCCGAATTTTTGAGTTTCGCAGAATTCGAGGTCAATTGTCTTGGTTGCAGCCAACGCAAGAGCAGCTAGAAGCTCTGCCCAAGTTGCCCCTTAAATATGGGGGTTATTGTGCTGCGTTTACGCCCTGTGAAAATGATGATCAGCTTAATCCTGTCTCAGTAGGTACGCCTAGCTTGTTACTGGGGGCAAGCTTCGTTCGCAATGACATGGACACCCAAACTCGCACCTCAGAACATCAAGTCAATCATGACAAGTTAATCACAGCGCTCCCTGAGCTTAGCAAGGTGCTAGCCAACACTAAGTCAGAAGATACAGAGACTGATTATACAGGCTGGCAAGCCCGAGTAGGTATCCGGGCCCAGACTCCAGACTACCACCCCTTAGTGGGACAAGTCGATGAAGAAGGTCTCATTTGGACCTTAAGTGGTATGGGGTCAAAAGGCTATGCCTTCGCCCCAATATGTGCAGAAGTTATGGCCGATATGATGCTTGGCCAATACACGCCACTACCTAAGTCGCTGCTAGATAGACTATCGCCCCAGCGTAGTAGCCTGCAAAAGCCTTTGTCTAAATAGCTATCTACGCTATCTATGCCCTCTATTTAGCACTCAACATAGCTAAAGTTTCGCTAACCATCACCATGCCTACCACTGAGGTCACTGCCACTGCTGAACCATAGCCGCCGCAGTGCAGGCCTCCGGTCTGAAAGTTGCCATCGGCTGATTTATTGACAATGGGCGGCTGTGTTGAATAAACACATTTTATGCCAAATTTTTCCTTGAGCTGTTTGTTAATACCATGCTCGTTGCGTAGTTTGGTTCTTAACCGTGCTAGCAAAGGATCTTGATAAGTGTCTTTTAAATCACTGACCGTGATTTGCAAGGGATCGGTTTTACCGCCAGCACCACCAGCACAAATAAGTTTTAGCTTATTAAATCGGCAGTGTAAGGCAATGGCCAATTTCGCTGACATATCATCCGTACAATCCAATACGATTGTCGCCTCACCTTGCTGCAGTTTTTGTTTCGCTTGTTCTCGGCTAGGCAATAATTGAGCCACATTCTCTGGGGTCAAAAAGTCATCAACCAAGGTCAACTCAAGCCTAGGGTTAATTTGACGTGCCCGCTCTGCCATCTCCTCAATTTTACTTTTACCAAAGCTGCTGTCGAGTGCAGGCAGTTGTCGATTGACATTAGAGGCCACCAACACATCCATATCAATCAATGTCATTTTACCAATGGCGCTACGTGCCAGCCCTTCAGCGACCCAAGTTCCAACACCACCCACCCCTATTACAATCACATGGGCCTTTTCAAAGTTAGTGAAACTGGGTTGGCCATACAGAGTCTGTGTGCCTTTAAAGCGTCGGTCGTATTGGCTATTATCTAAGGTTGAAGATGAGGTCATAAAGTACCTTATTTTCTGTAAAGTGTGTGGTTAAAGGATAGGGAAATAATAGGGTTTTTATATTATATAGCAAAAGTGATATAACATACGCTATCCAGGATAAGGCCAGTCCACTCTTAACGCCTCACAACTGTTTTGCCACAACTGCTTAGCTAAGCTCGCCTCATCTACTTTAAGGAGCTCACTTAGACCCTCAAGCACAAACCCTAAGTTACCTGGAACATTTCGTGTCGGCTCATCTCCTTGCTGACAACATACTGGCGTCATGTCTGGACAGTCCGTCTCTAACACCAAGCACTGTAACCCATAGGTTTCCACAGCTGCGACTATGGCGCGGCGTAGTTTTTTGGCATTGGTATTGGTAATTTGGCCGGTAACACCCAGCTTAAACCCCAGTTTCACAAACGCTTTAGCTTCTTGCTCACCGCCACTGAAACTATGGGCAATACCCCCCAGCTTGTTGGCGTTATAGTTGTGTTTTTTTAGTAAGGCCAGGCATTCAGCGTGAGCTTTACGAATATGCAGCAGCACCGGTAACTGATGCTCAACCGCTAAGTCTAATTGTGCTTCAAAAAAACGTTTTTGTTTCGCCACAGACTGCTCAGTCTTTAAGTCATCAGTAAAGGTATCTAGCCCAATTTCACCCACAGCCACATTAGGCTGAGTCTGTAAAAACTGTGCCAGCTGTTCTAAATCTGCCTCAGTATGCTCAGAGATATAGGCAGGATGCAGTCCCGAAGCCAGATAAACCTTTGGCACTGCTACCCCACTTTCTGCTTCCTCAGTTAATTGCTGCTGAGTCTGTAGCATACGATCAAAGTACTTTGCGTAATATCCGATTAACAGTAAGTGACGCACTCCAGAGTCATAAGCTGACGTGGCCAACTCCATTCTGTCCTCATCAAAAACAAAATCATCAAAATGGGTGTGAGTGTCTATTAAAGGGTAGTTAGGGGGCAAAGGATAATTAGGGCGAGTTTCTAATTGCTGATTATTTTGACTGTGTATCATAGTGGCTCGTTGTGACCTCAGGTTATAAAATTTGGTTAATTCGGAGCTGATGAATCCATATTAGGGGTGTTAGTTGTCGGCTCAGCATCGCTCTTGAGTGAGTCTTCTCTCTCTGCATCAAGGGGCAAATCAGGAGTCATCTTCTGCTTAACCTGACGGCTGCTGCGTCTAGGAATAAGCAGTAAAGCTAAGCCTACCGCTCCTAACTTCAAGGCCTTTGAATAACGCATACCTTCTCCTATTTTGACCTGCTTAAAGTATCAACTCCTTTTGAGTCTCTGTCTTTAAGCAAGGGTTTTTAGTCACTTCTGCCTGTAACAGTAGCCTATGAGCCGGTTATATCTCAATTTATATTACATATAGATTTGACCTCCTCCCCTCGCTAAACCGAGGGGATTCCTACAGCTAGACGGTCAAGCCCGACCGCAAGGATGTTCTTAGCAGCATTGATATCTCTATCATGCCATGTGCCACACTCAGCACAAGCCCATCCTCTTATTCGCAAACCTGCTCTACCTTTTGGACTACTGTCA
>NZ_FUGD01000221.1 GCF_900162815.1 Psychrobacter pasteurii
CTGAATTAGCGTCTAGAGCCCAATACCATGATGTAGACTGGTTAAAACAGCAGTTTACCTATTATGTAGAAGGCTATACGCCAGAATCTAATCTAAATTCTCTGTACACGACAAAAACAAAAAAGCTGACTAAGGACAAGGCATAATAGTAATTTTTCTTACGAACCACACTATGCCAAACCTTAATCAGCTCATAAATATATTATCGCAAAACCTAACC
>NZ_FUGD01000043.1 GCF_900162815.1 Psychrobacter pasteurii
ATAGCAACACGCTATGAAAAGCTAGCACGCAATTTTAAATCTATGCTTTACCTAGCTTGTACTATTATTCACTGTAAGTTAAATTGAGGACACGCCCTAGTTTATTATCTATAATTGGCGCTCCCTAATTTAGTATTTTTTTATTCAATAGCCTATTGCTAGAGTCAAATGCCAGAGTCAAAACCATGCGATCCCAACTAAAAAAGAAGCTAAAACAACAGCTAAAAAAGATCCCAAAGCCTATAGGCCGCTTATCGGCCAAAGGCTTAGCTGTACCAACAACACAACAAAAAAGCCGCCCGTTAACCGAGGTGGAAATAAAGATGGCACATTCGGTGTTTGGACCAGACTTTGATGTCAGTCAGGTACGTCTAAAGACAGCCTGGTGGGTGCTAAAAAATTATGCGGTCAGTCCCAATGGTAATATTTACTTTAATCCCAAAGATTGGGTAGAGGACTTTAGTAAGCAGTCGCTAGGTAAAAAAAGTTGGTTGATTCATGAGCTCACTCATGTCTGGCAGCTGCAACAAGGTCTAAAAGTGGTGCGTGGGGCAATGATGAATCGCCGCTATGACTATATCTTGCAAGAAGGTAAGCCTTTTTTCACTTATGGTATTGAGCAGCAGGCACGTATGGTGCAAGATTACTTTGTGCGCCGCGAACAGGGCAAGGATTGCGGAGCCTGGCAGGCCTGTATCCCTTTTTTGCAGCAACATCCAAATTATAAAAGCAAGGACAGTAATAATAAGGAATATCAAGCATGATGAACCACAAATCCAAGGCCCCCTTTGCTCCCCAATCTGGCATAACGGCAATGAACGGTCGTAAAAGCTTGCTGGTGATAGCCTTAGGGGCAACCATAGGTTTGGCAGGGTGTCAGCCTACCTCTGAAGAGGTTACTACGGGCAGTACGACCCAAACCTCGCAAGAAAGTACACCAAGTGTGGTGATGAGCGAGTCGGCCAAAGCTCAGATAGCCCGTTTTGAAGAAGAGTACGTGAAGCGTAAGCTTAATCTGCAGCAAAGTCAGCTGGCCGAATATGAAGCCCTACAAGCGGCAGACAGCCCAGAGGACAATAAGGCTTTATTTGAAGCTGCGGAAGCTGCTGATAATTCGACAAATGCAGTTCCAGAGAAAAAGACAGTCGGACAAAAGTTAATTGATCAAAAAAGAAATACTGAAAATACAGAATCAGCTAAAAGCACCCACAACCAAAATACAGTGGGTTCTGAATTAATTGATGCGACAGTGGAGGTAGAAGAAACTGATCCGGAAACTTCAGCTTCTACCGCAGTCAATCAGCAAGCTGGCGAGGCAACAGACACTACTCAAGCCAAAGAAGGAGAGCAGGGCGTGTCGGATGTGGAGATGGGGCAATTGACACTACAAGAGCTGCCGCTGATCAACCTAGCCATGGTGCCACCAGAGGAGCTGACCGCAGTAGAGATTCAAGAGCGCTACAATGTGGCGATGCAGGCGTTGTACTTTGATGATGAGACACCGCTACCGGCTCAAGCCATTGATACCTTATTGAGCGTAGCTATGTTAACGCCGGCCGTGTTTAATAATGCTGAGCTGGCACAGCGACTGGTCCTCAAGAGTCCCTCTTTAGCCCGACTGTTAAAACAATATCAAACGTGGGAGCAGATAGAGCGCCAACAAAGCGCTGAGCTGGAAGCCCTAAAGCAATCACAATCCGCTGAATTTGATGCCCTAGCAAAAGAGTTCAATGAGAAGATTGCCGCTTATGATGAGCAAATCAAAAGCTATGAAGAAAGGTTAAAAAAGTTTAAATAACCCATTTTAAACAGCTGGGTTTAAATGGCTAAGTTGCAAACATTGTTATTGTTATAGCCATTAAAAAAGCGTCCGATATATATCGGACGCTTTTTTTAGTCTTACAAGTAGCTTATAAGCTATAAGGCTTCTTATTTGCGGTCTTCAACTTTTACGAAGTCACGCTTAGCTTCACCAGTGTATAACTGACGTGGACGACCAATCTTGAATGGTGCTGAGTGCATTTCTAACAAGTGGCTGATCCAACCAGAAGTACGCGCTAGAGCGAAGATAACAGTGAACATTGAAGTTGGGATGCCGATCGCTTTTAGGATGATACCTGAGTAGAAGTCAACGTTTGGATATAGGTTACGTTTTACGAAGTACTCGTCTTCTAGAGCGATTTTCTCAAGCTTCATAGCCAGCTCAAGCTTAGGATCGTTGATACCTAAAGCACCTAAAACTTCGTCACAAGTTTCTTTCATAACTTTAGCACGTGGGTCGAAGTTTTTGTAAACGCGGTGACCGAAGCCCATTAGCTTCACTTCTTTGCGTTTTACTTTTTCCATGAACTCGTCAACGTTCTCAACAGTACCGATTTCATCTAGCATCTGTAGTACAGCTTCGTTAGCACCACCGTGTGATGGGCCCCATAGAGCTACGATACCAGCAGCGATACAAGCGTATGGGTTTGCACCCGTAGAAGCGGTTAAACGGACAGTAGAAGTAGAAGCGTTTTGCTCGTGGTCAGCGTGTAGAGTGAAGATCTTGTCCATAGCTCTAACTAGAACTGGATCTACTTTATAATCTTTATCAGCTGGTGTAGCAAACATCATGTATAAGAAGTTTTCTGCGTAACTGAAGTCGTTACGTGGGTACATGAATGGTTCGCCCTTGGTGTACTTGTAGCTCATTGCCGCGATGGTTGGCATTTTTGAGATTAGGCGAATAGCAGTGATTTCACGCTGTTTTTCATCAGTAACGTCTAGGTTGTCATGGTAGAACGCAGATAGAGCGCCCACAACACCTACCATGATGGCCATTGGGTGCGCATCACGACGGAAACCTTCGAAGAATTTACGTAACTGGTCATGAACCCCAGTATGTTCTCTTACTTTTTTGTAGAAGTCTTCTTTTTGTTCAGCGTTTGGTAAATCGCCATGTAGTAGAGCGTAGCAAACTTCTAGATATTCAGCGTTTTCAGCTAATTGATCGATTGGGTAGCCACGGTGCAACAATTCACCTTTGTCACCATCGATGTAAGTGATTTCTGACTCAACAGGAGCCGTTACTTTAAAGCCTGGATCGTAAGTCCAGTAGCCTGCAGTTTGGAAAGCTGAAACGTCAACTACTGACGGACCAAGAGTGCCCTTGATGATTGGTAATTCGTATTCCTGTCCATCTACCTTTAGATATGCAGTTTCGTTAGCCATAAAATCCTCTTAATTATTGGAATAAACAGTAAGTTTGGGTCGATAACATCCACGATAATATAGAAAACAGTTAGGTTTTATCTAAACCAACCTAATTGCTTGCTAAATTAAGCAGGCTATCGGGGTATGACACTAAATACACATTTGCTAGTTACTTTATTCAAAGCACAAGCCTAAAAAGGCGTCTGCCTTAAATAATTTAATTAGCCTAAAAAACCATTAAAAAATATTTTTTAATTTGTTTTTGTTCGGTATAACAGCCCAATAGCTGCCACGTAGCTGAGAGTCAGCTTAGTTAACTTTGGGTCCATTACGTATGCCTATTTCCCTGGCAAGGATGACTGAAAAAGGTCATGATTGCTAGCTTATATCACTCCTTTAAGGTTAAAACCAAAAAGTCATATTAGCAGTGTTAGACCAAATATGGGAAAGGTGTTGGCACATACCGATTATATACTATCAGTAAATATGTAGAATTGAAAAAACATTTATAACGCAAAATCCCCCCTTTAGTCAATCTATGACCCCCAAATTAATGCTTTTTAAGACGCTGTTAATCCATCACTTTTTTAAGGAAGACTAAAGCAGTGCTAATAGCTGCACTATAAAGCTAAGCCTTAAAGTAGAATAGCGGAGCTTTAGAAGTTAAGTAGCTTATAGAAGGTCAGCTATAAGCTCAATCTAGAGTCAACTTGGTAATATTTGGTTACGCTTTAGTAAGAGTTATTGTAATACAGCCAAGTTGACGGTAATGAGATTAGGGCCTGTTACTATATTGTTAAAATAAATAACCGTTATTTAAATTAAAAACGTAGATTGGATTCACAGGTTATCAATCTCTTCACTGAAGCAACCTATAACGCAATTGGGGTATCGGTTTGGAGCAAAACTAAAGCTAGATATCTATCAATAAACAAGTTTTTGGTATAACTCTAAAGGCGAGTAGAGAAGCTCAAAGAGTTATCGAAGATTGACAAAGCCCAGTAACAAGCTTAATTTAGGGTAGTACTTATAAATAAAGTGAATATAAAAGCTAATTTGGTATTTTATTTGTAATTGATAGCAACAAACTCTATAATTACTGCGTTATAGATGCTGGCTTACCATTTATTTAATTGATTGTGAGTGCAAAAAATAGACGTGGATTTATAATTGGTATCCGGGACAAGTCCCATTTAGTATTGTTTACAACAGTATTAATTATAAATTTTCGAGTACATTTTCTTGCAAAAACAATAAGTTAACTAAGTGTTGGTCGCCAACGCCTTACTTTAAAGGCGCAAGCTTTAGCATCGAATCTATATGCTCTAAGTCATTTTTATACTTATTTATTTTATTTATATTTAAGAAATATATTTAGAGTGCTGTAGCTTTACAGTACGGCTAGGTATGAATTTAGCCAGTTAGCAACTCCTTAACTTATCCGTCTCGTGTCCGTTTTAGGCCTTCGAACTGTGGTAATGAATTAAGATTTGACTGCTTGTAAAGTTGGTCTGCCTTGTTATTCCATTACTCTATAAATCGCTGAGCTTTAAAAACGCAACCACGAGTGTCAACCGCAAAAGGACGCCCGCTGTGAAAAGCAACCGACCGATTAATCTGCCACTTAGCCAAGTGATAAGCGTTAACAGTTCACCGACGGCCAGAGCTTCGATTTTACATCGTATCTCAGGAATTATTCTTTTCATCTTAATTCCAGTGATGCTGTGGCTTTTGCAAACTTCTTTATATTCTCCTCACCATTTCGCCGCTGTTTTTGACAACATGGTGCTACGCTTTATTGTGTGGATCTTTGTTGCCGCGACTGCTTACCATTTTGTTATGGGTATCAAACATTTATTTGCCGACATGGGCTTCAATGAAGACCTTCAGTCTGGTAGAACAGCGTCAATTGTGAGCTTTGTTATTGCCGCTATATTGATAGTGCTGTCATTTATATGGGTGATGTTCTAATGAGAAATGATTCTGGAATTAAAAGTGCGACAGGCCTAACTGGCTCAGGTTCGCGCGATTGGATTATGCAGCGTATTAGCGCTGTAGTATTAGCAGTATACGCCGTAGTAATGGTGGCTTTCTTCTTGTTCAATGGCAGTGTTGGCTATGAACAATGGGTTATGTTCATCATGAGCATGCCAATGCGTTTATTAAGCTTATTGGCAATCGTTGCCTTAGCAGTACACGCTTGGGTAGGTATGTGGACGGTATTCACCGACTATATCAAATCTACTGGCTTACGCATCGTGCTACAGGCTGCTATGATTATCGCAATTTTGGTATACCTATTCTGGGGCGTCATGATTTTTTGGGGCCGCGGTATCATGTAATTAACTAAAGTATTCTTTAGTTAATCAATGAACCAAACCAATTTAGATTAAAGCGAGCCTGTCTGGTAATGTGAGGCTATATCGTAACTGAATTTTAACTGAAGTTACCTTATAGCACCCATCGCCAGCTAATATGACGACTAACGTATTCATTAGGAAAACGTAATGGCAACTAGACAAGACAATACAATTAGCAATATTAAAACCCTAAATTACGACTCTGTTATCGTTGGCGGTGGCGGCTCAGGTATGCGTGCAGCTCTGCAATTAGCAGAAGGCGGCATGAAAGTAGCTGTCATTACCAAAGTATTCCCAACCCGTTCGCACACTGTTGCGGCGCAAGGTGGTATTGGGGCAAGCCTAGGTAACATGAGTGAAGATAACTGGCACTTCCACTTCTATGACACCGTAAAAGGGTCAGACTGGTTAGGTGACCAAGACGCTATCGAATTTATGTGCCGTGAAGCACCAAAAGTAGTGTATGAGCTTGAGCACATGGGTATGCCTTTTGATAGAAACCCAGACGGTACTATCTATCAGCGCCCATTCGGTGGTCACACTTCAAACTACGGTGAAAAAGCGGTACAACGTGCTTGTGCTGCAGCTGACCGTACTGGCCACGCGCTACTACATACTCTTTACCAAAAGAACTTAGAAGCGGGTACTGAATTCTTCATTGAGTGGATCGCTCTTGATCTAATCAAAGATGAAAAAGGCGACATCAACGGTGTTATAGCGATTGAACAAGAAACAGGTACAGTAGCTGTATTCCAAGCAACCAACACAGTACTGGCGACTGGTGGTGCGGGTCGTATCTTCGCAGCGTCAACCAACGCTTACATCAACACGGGTGACGGCCTAGGTATGGCAGTACGTGCAGGTATTCCATTACAAGATATGGAATTCTGGCAGTTCCACCCAACGGGCGTATTCGGTGCCGGTGTACTTCTAACGGAAGGGTGCCGTGGTGAAGGTGCTATCTTACGTAACAAAGATGGCGAAGCCTTCATGGAGCGTTATGCCCCAACCGTTAAAGACTTGGCACCTCGTGACCTAGTATCACGTTCAATGGACCAAGAAATTAAAGAAGGCCGCGGCTGTGGTCCAAATGCTGACCATATCGTAATGGACATGACTCACTTAGGTGTGGACACCATTATGAAGCGTCTTCCTTCAGTATTTGAAATTGGTAAAAACTTTGCCAACGTCGATATTACTAAAGAGCCAATCCCAGTTATTCCAACTATTCACTACATGATGGGCGGTATCCCAACCACTATTAACGGTCAGGTTATTGTTCCAAACTTGGAAGGTCCAGTAGACGAAGAAGGTCTATACACTGAAGGTAAACTGGTTAAAGGTTTATACGCCATTGGTGAGTGTGCTTGTGTGAGTGTTCACGGTGCCAACCGTTTAGGTACTAACTCACTACTTGACTTGGTCGTATTCGGCCGTGCTGCAGGTAAGCATATCATTGATAATTTCAGCAGCTCTGATCACAACTATCATCCAATGAACCCACGCGTATTAGACTTCACTATGAGCCGCTTGAACAAGCTGCAAGAGTCTACTGAAGGCTACAATGCTCAAGACGTGGCGGATGAAATCCGTGCAACTATGCAGAAGCACGCCAGTGTATTCCGTACTCAAGCCTTGATGGATGAGGGTGTTGAAAAACTTCTTGCTCTTGAAGAGAAAGTGAACAACATTCACCTTGCTGATAAGTCGCAAGTATTCAACACAGCTCGTATCGAAGCTTTAGAAGTGGCTAACCTTTACGAAGTAGCTAAAGCAACTATGCTTTCAGCTTCTAAGCGTCATGAGTGTCGTGGTGCGCATACCGTACTTGATTATGAGCGTCCAGAAGATGATCCAATCGCACCAAATGGTCGTAACGACAACGAATGGATGAAGCATACGTTATGGTACTCTGAAGGCAATAAGATTATTTATAAGCCTGTTCGTAAAGTACCACTAAGTGTTGATTACGTTGAGCCGAAAGTACGCGTTTACTAAGCTAAGCTTGATTGACGTAACCTATTTGAATTTAATTTTTTGAATTAGTAAAGCTGTGGCACCTGACCCAAGTTGGGAGATTGTAAAGCAGCTTTACGCCGTGTGGAGTTAGCACTATGAGCCGAGGTACTCGCACCATTGAGATATACCGCTACGATCCGGATAAGGACGCAGCCCCTTACATGCAAACATATACGGTTGAGCTTTTAGACTCTGACCGTATGTTGCTTGACGTTTTACTACGTTTGAAAAAACAAGATGAGACCATCACTTTCCGCCGTTCATGCCGTGAAGGTATTTGTGGTTCTGATGGCGTTAACATCAATGGTAAAAACGGCTTAGCATGTTTGGTTAATATGAACACCCTACCAGAGAAAATCACAGTACGTCCTCTACCAGGACTACCTGTGGTACGTGATTTGGTTGTGGACATGAACCAATTCTATGAGCAGTATGAGAAAGTACATCCTTTCTTAATTAACGATCAACCAGCGCCGCCAACAGAGCGTCTACAGTCTCCTGAAGACCGTGAGAAGCTAAACGGCCTGTATGAGTGTATTTTATGTGCTTGCTGTTCAACCAGCTGCCCATCATTCTGGTGGAACCCAGACAAGTTCTTAGGTCCATCTGCACTACTTAACGCTTACCGTTTCGTAGCAGATAACCGTGATACAGACACTCAAGCACGTTTAGCGCGTATGGACGACCCATTCAGCCTATTCCGTTGCCGTGGTATCATGAACTGTGTGGCGGTTTGTCCTAAAGGCTTGAACCCAACACGTGCGATTGGCCACCTACGTAACTTGTTACTAGAACAAGCGGGCTAATCCTTACAATAAGTTGGTTTAGTTAATTTAGACTCTGATAATATTAATTTAAAAAAAGGTATCACTATCGATTAGCAATACTTTACGTGAATACCACAGACCTCTATTTGTTGATAGGGGTCTTTTTTTGTTAAAATTAGCAGTGCACAAATGATGAACATTTAGTTTCTAAATACCTACTATTAAACAAACAAAACCAGAGCTTTTTGGTTACATGTTACCCTTACTCTCAGTGTGCAACTGTATTCTTAGCTCATTTCGAGGTAGAATATGCCTCATCCTGAGATGAGCAAAAGCCATGATAGTAAGCGGGTTTTGAGGGGACTAGGATTCTATTTTGATTGAGGGTAAGTCTGTTTTTTACCGAAGCTGAGTGATTTTAATCCCTTCCAGTGAACACGCTTCATAGGGGGAAGAGCTGAAAACTGGTAATGAATTAAATCGCCCCCATATTCTTTAATAGGCAGGGCACAGCTCTAAGTAAGGTTAGCGAATAAGATTAAACCGTTAAGCAGATTGCTTATTGAAGTCTTGAAGTAGCTACGGCACCAGTCTAGGGCTCAACTCTTATTTATGGGCTATCGACATCAGCCTATAAACCTTTTGTGCTACTAAACTTTGAATGCCACGAATTATTGATTAATCAAACTGGCTACAGACTTTAACAAGATTAATGACTTTAATTGATAAAATAAGTTACCTACAAAAATAGCTTGATCTAAATGCGTTTTATTTTAATTAAACCTTAATGTAAATAAGAAAAGACTATGAATACTATGACTAATGAAGATGCTTTAAAAGCAGCAGGTGCGACAGAACTTGCAGGCGACAACGCAACTTATATCGAGTCGCTATACGAGTTATATCTACAAGACCCAGACAGCGTAGATGCTGATTGGCAAGCTTACTTCAAAAACTACCAGAGTGAGAATGATGCCTTGCATCACGCCATTCAGGATCAGTTTTTGCTGTTAGCCCGTAACCAAACCGCCAATAAAGGCGTGGTGGTACAGGCTGGCGGTGGTACGTCAGATGCTAACTGCATGGACCCTCGTCAGATGGGCGTACAGAAATTAATTTCTGCCTACCGTCGTCGTGGTCACCGCCGTGCTCAGCTAGACCCATTACAGCTAACGCCGCGTGCTCCAGTAGAAGACTTAACTTTAGAATATCATGGTCTGTCTGAAGCAGACTTAGACACAGTTTTCCCAACCAGTGACTTTAACATTGGTAAGCCAGAAGCGACCCTTCGTGAAATCATCGAAGCCGCTGAGCGTATCTACTGTGGTCACATTGGCCTTGAGTACATGCATGTAACGACCAGCACTGAGAAGCGTTGGTTCGAAAACTACATGGAAACTAACCTAGGTCACATCAAATTTGATGCTGAAAAGAAAAAAGAGATTCTTGAGCGTCTAACCGCTGCTGAAGGTCTAGAAAAATACTTAGCGCGTAAATATACCGGTGTTAAGCGTTTTGGTCTTGAAGGTGGTGAGAGCTTCATTCCAGCTGTACACGAAATCATTCAGCGTGCAGGTGGCTACGGTACCAAAGAAATGGTTATCGGTATGGCTCACCGTGGTCGTCTAAACTTATTAGTGAACATTTTAGGTAAAAACCCAGCGGACTTATTTGATGAGTTCGATGGTAAAGTTATGCCTGAAAAAGGTTCTGGTGACGTGAAATACCACAATGGTTATTCATCAAACGTGATGACCCCAGGTGGCGAGGCTCACTTAGCCCTAGCGTTTAACCCATCGCATCTTGAGATTGTTTCTCCTGTACTTGAAGGCTCAGTACGTGCGCGTCAAGTTCGCCGTAACGATACCGATGGTAACTTAGTATTACCACTAGTAGTACATGGTGATGCTGCCATAGCTGCACAGGGTGTGGTTCAAGAAACCTTCCAGATGTCACAGACTCGTGCTTACACCACAGGCGGTACCGTTCACATGGTTATTAACAACCAAGTGGGCTTTACGACTAGCCGTCAAGAAGATGCGCGTTCTACTGAATACTGTACTGATATCGCCAAGATGGTTCATGCGCCAATCATTCACGTTAACGGCGACGATCCTGAAGCGGTTGTTTTTGCGGCACAAATGGCGCTAGATTATCGTCATGAGTTCCACAAAGACATCGTAATTGACTTATTCTGCTACCGTCGTAACGGTCACAACGAAGCGGACGAGCCATCAGCAACTCAGCCTTTAATGTATGCCATCATTAAAAAGCTACCAACCACTCGCACTCAGTATGCTCAAAGACTACTGTCTGAAGGCGTAATCTCTGAAGGCGATGACAAAAAGCTTGAAGATGAATACCGCGAAGCACTAGACAAAGGCGAATATGTAGCCAACTCATTAGTACAACAGCCAAACGAAACTCTATATGTAGACTGGAGCCCATACCTAGGTCACGACCTAGAAGATGACTGGGATACCAGTGTGGACATCGAGAAGCTAAAAGAATACGGCCGTCGTATGGCTGAAATGCCAGAAGGCTTTAAGCTTCAGCGTCAGGTTCAAAGAATGGTTGAGCAGCGCTTAGCGATGCAAACCGGTGAAGAGCCTCTAAACTGGGGTGCGGCTGAAACATTAGCTTATGCCTCACTAGTAGATGAAGGCGTTCTAGTTCGTATTACTGGTGAAGACGTGGGCCGTGGTACATTCTCACATCGTCACTCAGAAATCTTTAACGTTGAAGATGGCGAGATGTATGTGCCATTAGCACACTTGAACGATACCCAAGCTCGTTTCGCCACTTACAACTCATTGTTGTCAGAAGAAGCAGTATTGGCATTTGAATACGGTTACGCAACCACTGTTCCTAATGCATTAATCATTTGGGAAGCTCAGTTTGGTGACTTCGTAAACGGTGCTCAAGTAGTTATCGACCAATTCATCTCAAGTGGTGAAACTAAGTGGCAGCGTGTGTGTGGTCTAACTATGCTGTTACCACACGGCTTTGAAGGTCAAGGTCCTGAACACTCATCAGCCCGTTTAGAGCGTTTCTTACAGCTATGTGCTGAAGACAACATGCAAGTGATTACACCGACCACACCTGCACAGATCTTCCACTCGTTACGTCGTCAGGCAGTACGCCCAATTCGTAAGCCATTAGTAGTCATGTCTCCGAAGAGCTTGCTACGTCATAAGCTTGCGACATCAGAGCTAGAAGAGCTGGCCAACGGTAAATTTGAAACCGTACTACCAGAGATCGACAAGCTAGATAACGACAAAGTAACTCGTCTAGTAATGTGTGGTGGTAAGGTTTACTACGATCTGCTTGAGCAGCGTCGTGAACTAGATCTAGATCATGTGGCCATCGTTCGTATTGAGCAGTTATACCCACTGCCAGAAGAAAGAATGGTAGAAGAAGTGCAGAAATATGCCAACCTTGAAGAGATTGTATGGTGTCAAGAAGAGCCATTAAACCAAGGCGCTTGGTACTATCTAGCACCGCACATGTTCCGTATCTTTGGCCCACAAGGCGATCAGCCACGTGTTACTAAAGCACACATCGTTGATCCAGTTGCCCGTCCTGCTTCTGCAGCACCTGCAACAGGTCTACCTGCCATCCACGTTCGTCAGCAAAGAGAATTGGTTGCTGGTGGTCTAGGTGTCGATGTAGATCAACTGAAATAAGGCATAACTGGTCTAAGCGGCATATCAGTCGCTTAGACTTTCAGTATTTGTCCAAACTGATTTTATTGAGTTTTCTTATCCTAATTGGCTTTTAAACACTTAACCAACTTTTAACAATAGACAACCCTAATTCATAGCTAAAGACTGTAAAGTTAACCCTGAGGTTGTTTGTTGTGTGAAATAAAATAAGTCATTAATCATTTCATATTTATAACAGGAGCAGTTCCCATGGCAGAAATTAAAGCGCCCGTATTCCCAGAGTCAGTAGCTGACGGTACTATCGTTGAATGGCACGTAAGCGAAGGCGAACAAGTAAACCGTGATGACATCTTAGCTGAAATCGAAACCGATAAAGTGGTTTTAGAAGTAGTGGCTCCAGATGATGGTGTGGTTACTAAAATTGTTAAGCAAGTAGATGACATCGTACTTTCTGACGAGCTAATCGCTGAGTTTGAAGCTGGTGCTACTGGCACAACTGGTGGTGGTGATGATGCTGCTGAAGAAAGCAAAGCAGAAGAAAAAACTGAAGAGAAAGCAGAAGCTAAGCCTGCAGCAAGCGCAGCTGATGAAGCAGATCACAAAGACCAAAGCCCAGCGGTTCGTAAAGCAGCTAAAGAGTCTGGTGTAGATCCTAAGAATGTTGAAGGTTCAGGCCGTGGTGGTCGTGTTACAAAGCAAGACATGGCTAACCCAACGCTTAAAGCAGACAGCTCTATCAAATCTGACAGCGGCCGTCCTGTAGCTGAATCAGTAGGCGAGCGTACAGAGAAGCGTGTTCCAATGACACGTCTACGTAAGACTGTTGCTAACCGTCTATTAGCGGCTACTCAAGAAACTGCTATGTTAACCACGTTCAACGAAGTTAACATGAAGCCACTAATGGATCTTCGTGCGAAGTACAAAGATCAGTTCGAAAAACGCCATGGCACACGTCTAGGCTTTATGTCACTGTTCGTTAAAGCAGCTACTGAAGCTCTAAAACGCTTCCCAGCAGTTAACGCTTCAATCGATGGTGATGACATCGTATATCACGGTTACTATGACGTAGGTGTTGCAGTATCTTCAGACCGTGGTCTAGTAGTACCTGTACTACGTGACACAGACCGTATGAGCATGGCTGATGTTGAAGCGGGTATCCGTGAATTCGCTGGTAAAGCTCGTGATGGTAAGTTATCACTACAAGAAATGACTGGTGGTACTTTCACTATTACTAACGGTGGTGTATTTGGTTCATTAATGTCTACTCCTATCTTGAACCCACCACAAACTGCTATCTTAGGTATGCACGCTATCAACGATCGTCCTATGGCAGTTAATGGTCAAGTTGAAATCTTACCAATGATGTACCTAGCACTGTCTTATGACCACCGTATGATTGATGGTAAAGACGCGGTACAGTTCTTAGTAACTATCAAAGAGCTGATCGAAGATCCAGCAAGACTATTACTTGACCTATAAGGTCAACGGGCTTGTATCGGAATAATTCCGGTACAAGCTTTTTCGTTATGGATTGATTGATTATTAAGTTATTTAGCACATACTTTTTCAAACACAGGTAAGCCTTGTGGCAAACCCAGTGCTGATTAACTCAATAAGAATGAATGAATAGGTCATTTCATAATTCAAACTATAAATAAAAGAGCTTGTAAAATTCTTTGATTAAAAGACGGAATATACTATGAAAGACAATTATGATTTAGTCGTTATTGGCGGTGGTCCAGGTGGTTATGAAGCCGCTATTCGTGCCGGTCAATTGGGTATGAGCGTTGCTTGTATCGAAAAACGCGTTTATAAAGGTGAGCCTGCATTGGGCGGTACTTGCTTAAACGTAGGTTGTATCCCATCAAAAGCGTTACTTGATTCATCACACCGTTATGAAGCCACTAAGCATGATCTAGAAGAGCATGGCATCACGACTGGTGACGTTGAAATCGACGTTGCTAAAATGATCGAGCGCAAAGAAGGTATCGTTAAGCAGTTAACTGGCGGTGTTGCTATGCTTCTTAAAGGCAACGGCGTTGACTGGTTACAAGGCTGGGGTACTTTAGTTGATGGTAAAGGCGACGAGAAAAAAGTTAAATTTACTGCTTTAGAAGATGAGTCAGAAACCGTTATCACTGCTAAAAACGTTATCTTAGCAGCCGGTTCTGTGCCTATCGATATTCCTGTTGCTCCAGTTAATAACGAAGAAGGTATTATTGTTGATTCAACAGGCGCTCTAGATTTCACTGAAACTCCTAAGCGTTTAGGCGTAATTGGTGCTGGTGTTATCGGTCTTGAGCTAGGTTCAGTATGGCGTCGTCTAGGTGCTGAAGTAGTGGTATATGAAGCCCTACCTGAGTTCTTGGCAGCTGCTGACAAAGACATCTCTAAAGAAGCGGGCAAACTGCTTAAGAAACAAGGTCTAGATATCCGCGTTGATACCAAAGTAACCAACGCTGAAGTTAAAGATGGCCAAGTTGTTGTGACCAGCGAAAAAGGTGGCGAGTCTTCTGAAGAGACCTTTGACAAGCTAATCGTTTGTGTGGGTCGCCGTGCTTACTCTGAAAAACTTCTAGGTGAAGATTCAGGTATCACTCTAACTGACCGTGGTTTGGTTGAAGTAGATGATCAGTGTAAGACTAACCTAGATGGCGTATACGCTATCGGTGACTTGGTACGTGGTCCAATGCTTGCTCACAAAGCAATGGAAGAGGGCATGATGGCCGTTGAGCGTATCCATGGTGAAAAAGCGCAAGTTAACTATGACACCATCATCAACGTTATCTATACTCACCCAGAAATCGCATGGGTTGGTTTAACTGAGCAAGCGGCGAAAGAGCAAGGCTATGACGTTAAGACCGGGTCATTTAACCTAGCTGCTAACGGCCGTGCTTTAGCACAAAGCGAAGGTCAAGGTTCAATCAAAGTAGTTGCTGATGCCAAAACTGACCGTTTATTAGGTATGCACGCTATCTGTGCAGGCGCAGGCGATATCGTTCACCAAGGTATGATTGCTATGGAATTCGTTTCAAGCATTGAAGACCTACAGTTAATGACATTTGCTCACCCAACGATCAGTGAAGCTGTCCATGAAGCAGCTCTTTCAGCTGATGGTCGTGCTATCCACGCAATCCAACGTAAAAAGCGTAAATAAGAAACAGTTATAGACTTAGTGAAGTGCTAATCAGTATTGATATAAAAGTCTGTTACTAATTAAGTTGCTGACACTAGAAAGATTTAGGCATCTGGTGTCAGCTTTACCTGTTAAATAAAAAACTAAAGGATAACTTTATGAATTTACATGAGTATCAAGCAAAACTATTGCTAGAGAGCTACGGCTTACCAATCCAGAAAGGTATCATTGCATACTCTGGTGACGAAGCTGCAGAAGCTTTTGACAAAACGCCAACTGACGTTGCTGTAATTAAAGCACAGGTTCACGCTGGTGGCCGTGGTAAAGCAGGTGGTGTTAAGCTTGCTAAAACTCGTGAAGAAGCCAAAGAAATTGCTGATAGCCTAATTGGTACTAACTTAGTTACTTATCAAACAGACGCTGAAGGTCAGCCAGTAAACTTCGTACTAGTTGCAGAAGACATGTACCCAGTACAAACTGAGCTATACCTAGGTGCGGTAGTTGACCGCGCTACTCGTCGTGTAACTTTCATGGCTTCAACTGAAGGTGGTGTGGAAATTGAGAAAGTAGCAGAAGAAACTCCAGAGAAAATCTTCAGCATCACTGTAGATCCTTTAGTAGGTTTATTGCCTTTCCAAGCTCGTGAAGTAGGCTTCAAACTAGGTCTTGAAGGCAAGCAAATCAACCAGTTCGTTAAACTAATGACTGGCGCATACAAAGCATTCATCGAAAACGATTTCGATATGATTGAAATCAACCCACTAGCGGTTCGTGAAAACGGCGAATTGGCTTGTGTTGATGGCAAAATCGGTGTGGATTCAAACGCTTTATTCCGTCAGCCAAAAATCGCTGAATTGCATGACCCATCACAAGAAAACGAGCGTGAGCTTAAAGCTGCTGAATTTGACCTAAACTATGTTGCTCTAGAAGGTAACATCGGTTGTATGGTTAACGGTGCCGGCCTTGCTATGGCAACAATGGACATCATCAAACTATACGGCGGTAAGCCAGCTAACTTCCTAGACGTTGGTGGTGGTGCTACTAAAGATCGCGTTGTAGAAGCGTTCAAAATCATCTTAGAAGATGACAGCGTACAAGGCGTTCTAATCAACATCTTCGGTGGTATCGTACGTTGTGACATGATTGCTGAAGCAATTATTGCAGCGGTTAAAGAAGTGAATGTAACTGTACCTGTAGTGGTTCGCTTAGAAGGTAACAATGCTGAGTTAGGTGCTAAGCTATTGGATGAATCTGACGTTGAAATCATTTCAGCTCAAGGCTTATCAGACGCTGCGCAAAAAATTGTTGATGCTGTAAAAACTGCATAATCCCAAATAAGTGACCATAATTAGGAGTAAATAATGAGTGTATTAATTGATAAAGACACCAAAGTTTTGGTGCAAGGTTTTACTGGTAAAAACGGTACTTTCCATTCAGAACAAGCTATCGAATACGGTACTAAAGTTGTTGGTGGTGTAACCCCAGGTAAAGGTGGTCAAACTCACCTAGGTCTGCCAGTATTCAACACTATGGCGGAAGCTATGGAAGCAACTAACGCTGATGCGTCAGTTATCTATGTTCCAGCTCCTTTCGTACTAGACTCAATCATCGAAGCGGTAGACGCAGGCGTTAAGCTAATCGTTGTGATCACTGAAGGTGTTCCAACTTTAGACATGCTAAAAGCAAAACGTTACATCGAGCAAGCTGGCGATGTGAAAATGGTTGGTCCAAACTGCCCAGGCGTAATCACTCCAGGTCAGTGCAAGATCGGTATTATGCCAGGCCACATCCACTTACCAGGTAAAGTGGGCATCATCTCACGTTCAGGTACTTTGACTTATGAAGCTGTGGCTCAAACCACTAAACTAGGCTTCGGTCAGTCAACTTGTATTGGTATTGGTGGTGACCCAATCCCAGGTATGAACCAAATCGATTGCTTGAAGATGTTTGAAGAAGATCCACAAACTGAAGCTATCGTACTAATCGGTGAAATCGGTGGTACTGCTGAAGAAGAAGCAGCCGCTTACATCAAAGATCATGTAACTAAGCCAGTTATCGGTTACATCGCTGGTGTTACTGCGCCTAAAGGTAAGCGTATGGGCCATGCTGGTGCGATTATCTCTGGTGGTAAAGGTACTGCTGAAGAGAAATTCAAAGCATTCGAAGAAGCGGGCATCGCGTATACTCGTGACCCATCTAAGATCGGTGAGACAGTTAAAGAAGTTACTGGTTGGTAATTTGCTTTGTCTTTCAGACAGATTAACCCCTGTCTTTGAATGAAAAAGGGCATCCTGCGGGATGCTCTTTTTTTTGGCTTTATTTTTAGCTTTTATTTTTTTTAGCTTGGGTGGATATCGTAATAATTGACCCTTGTTCACTGAATAAGGGTCAAAGTTTGCTACAATATGAGATGAACCTTATACCAAATATAAATTCTAAATTTATCAAAGTTGGATGCTTATGACCACTCAAGTTACTCATGCTGTTATCCCTGTTGCCGGCTTCGGTACCCGTATGTTGCCTTTATCAAAGTCTGTGCCCAAAGAGCTGTTACCACTAGGCAATCGTCCGGCCATTCATTACGTTATTGAAGAGGCCATTGCTGCAGGTATTAAGCACATTGTGTTGGTGGGTCATGCGCAAAAAAGCGCCATCGAGAATTACTTTGATGTCAATGCTGAGCTAGACAATCAGCTACGGGCTAAGGGTAAAGAGGAGCTTGCTGATAGCTTAAACTGGTTACCAGAGGATGTGTCAGTATCTATGATTCGTCAGGGCAAGCCCTTAGGCCTAGGCCATGCGGTATTAAAGGCGCGTCCTATCGTAGGCGACAATCCTTTTGCGGTATTGCTGCCTGACGTGGTGCTTAACCCATTCACTACCGATATGGACAAAGACAACCTGGCCTATATGATTCAGAGCTTTGAGCAAAGTAACCATTCTCAAATCTTAGTGAGTGCTGTGGCTGACGAAGACGTGCATAAATATGGTATTGCTAAGCTAAAAGAGGCCGATCAACTGGAACAATTATCTGATAATAAAAATGCCAACTTTGCAGTATCAGGCTTTGTCGAAAAACCACAGTTAGCGGATGCGCCTTCTAACTTGGCCGTGGTGGGGCGTTATGTCTTTACCGCTTCTATTTTTGATTATTTAGCCGAGACAAAGCCTTCAGTGGGCGGTGAGATTCAGCTGACCGATGCCATTGATGCGCTAATCAGTACTCAAGGGGTAGATATCACCACTATGCTGGGCGAAAGCTTTGATGCAGGCGATATGACCAGCTATATGAAGGCCTTTATCTACTTTGCTGAGCAGCAGTTACAAGCCTAACCTTAGCCCTATCGAGTCCCTTTACTATGATGAACGCCAGCAGAAATAATTCTTTACCCACTCAATTGCCTGAGTGGCAACAGCTACAACAGTTAGCACAAAAGCCTTGGTCTTTAACGCAGCTATTTGATCAGCAGCAAGATAGAGCACAAAAGTTTAGCGTCCAGGCCGCAGGCATTTATTTTGATTACTCTAAGCAGCTGTTAGATGAATCCGTCAAGAAGCAACTGATTCAGTTGGCAGAAGCTTGTGGCTTGCAGCAAAGAATCCACAGCCTGTATCAAGGCGACAAGGTAAACAGTAGTGAGGATAGAGCAGCATTACACACTGCACTGCGTTTGCCAAAGACCGCCAAACTATCCCACCAAGGTATGGATGTGGTAGCAGAGGTCCATGACAGCCTAGAGAAAGCAGCAGACTTGGTGAGCCGAATCCGCAATGGTATCTGGCGCGGTTATTCGGGCAAAGCCATTACCGATGTGGTTAATATTGGGGTAGGTGGCTCAGATTTGGGACCGGTTATGGCCAATACTGCGCTCGATGAGTGGGCGGACAGTGACATTGAGGTCCACTTTGTGTCTAATATGGATGGCACCCAATTGGGCAGCTTGTTGGAGCGCCTTAATCCAGAAACGACCTTATTTATCATCTCCTCTAAGTCTTTTGGTACTGTGGATACCTTATCTAACGCAGAGACGGCTCGAGCGTGGCTGCTGAGCACAGGAGCCAGTAAAGCCACCTTACTGCGCCGACATTTTATTGGTATTTCTGCTAATCCTGAGAGAGTCAGTGCTTGGGGAATTGCTCCAGAGCACCAATTGAAGCTCTGGGACTGGGTTGGAGGCCGTTTCTCAATGTGGTCGGCCATTGGTTTAGCAGTGGCTATTCGCATTGGTACTGAGCGCTTCAATGAAATGCTGCAAGGCGCCTATGCGATGGATCAGCATTTTTTACATGCTGAATTTGATCAGAATTTACCGGTATTATTGGGATTGATTGGGGTCTGGAACAGCACCTTTTTAGACATTAATGCCCATACCGTGCTACCTTATGATGGTCGTCTTAAATACTTTCCAAGCTACTTAACCCAACTTGAAATGGAGAGTAATGGTAAATCAGTGACCCATAACGGTCAGCCCGTTACTTATGCCACCTGCCCAATTTTATGGGGAGAAATTGGCTCTAATGCGCAGCATGCTTTTTATCAACTGCTGCATCAAGGCACCCAAAAAGTATCTTGTGATTTCATTGCCTGCGTCAATTATTATCAAGAGTCTGAATCTAGTGAACTAAAGCGTCAACATGCTTTGTCGTTGGCCAACTGCTTGGCGCAAAGTCGCGTCCTAGCTTTTGGTAACGAGGCGCTTGCTGCTAAACCTGGGCAAGAAGTATCAGAATTGGACAAATTTAAACGCTATCGTGGCAATCAGCCATCGACCACTATTTTATTAGATGAGCTAAGCCCGAGCAGCTTTGGTGCCTTAATTGCTTTGTATGAACATAAGGTGTTTGTCATGGCCAGTCTTTGGGACATTAATCCATTTGATCAATGGGGTGTGGAGATGGGTAAAAAAGTGGCCGATGAAGTCTTTGCTCATATTCATTTAGTAAAACCTGAGTCAAGTGCAGCTGTAGAAGAACAGGCCACTTTTGACAGCTCTACTCAGGCTTTATTACAGCATATTAATAAACAAATTGAAGAAAAGTAAGCCTGAGCATTAACAATAATAAAGTTATAAAAAACAATAAAAAGGATGATATTTGATGAACATGCCCGCCTATGTTAAGACCAGTAAAAGCTCAGAAGACAACCCGTGCGTAATTGTGGGTCACTCAATTGATGCCATTACCACTGCTACAGTGATGGTGAGTTTGGGAAATAAGGTCAGTTTGTATACCAATCAACAACAGCTAGAACATACCTTAACCAACTATAAATTCGAGTATCAACAGCAAGCTTTATGGAAGCTGTATCTAAACCAAAAAAATATCGTGGTACAGCCTATTCCAGAACAAGCGACTGAAGTATTTACTCAGCAAGTTGCGAGTTTATACTGGCTGTTTCATAGTGACTTGCCTGAGACTTGGTGTCAGAGTAGTGACAATAAGCCGGCTTGGGTAACTCAGATGAATGAAAGCCAAGTTCCCAGTCAAACTCCAGTGATCATAAGTGGTATTAGCACTTTGGGAGTTTTTGCCAATATTGCTGATTATTGTCAACGTCCTTGGGTTTATTACGTACCCTTTGTATTTTTACAAGACGGTAGCGCCTACCTTTCAATGCTTTCGCCTAAGCTATGGCTGATGGGAGAAAAGACAGCCGACTCAATAGATAAAGTGGCGATATTACAACCCTTAATTGCTCAAGCTCAGCGCAGTTATATCAGTGATATTGCGACTATCGAATTCTCGCGTAGTGCCATCATGAGTATGCTTGCCACTCGGGTTAGCTTTATGAACGAGTGGTCCAGACTCGCTGATCATCAAGGGGTAGATATTCAAGAAGTGGCTGACATTATGGGGTTAGACACTCGTATTGGTAGTAGCTACCTGAAGGCAGGGTGGGGCTTTGGTGGCACAACCTTGCCGGCTGAGATTAACGCATTACAGCAAACCTTGGCGCACACTCAAGTGGATCACCGTTTAATGCAAGCGGTGGATCTTATCAATAATGATCAAAAGGAGCTTATTTTCCGTAAATTTTGGCAGTATTTTGATGGGGCTATTGAGAATAAACAGGTCTGTATTTGGGGTGCAAGCTATAAATCAGGTTCAGGTCGCACCTCTGAGGCGGCTATTCACCCGTTATTAAACTTGTTATGGTCTTATAATATTACCACTCAGGTCTATGCATCAGAGGCGAAAAGCGAGTTGGCGGGACTATATCCTGATCAGCCGTTATTACAGTTTATTGAGAGTCCAACCAAGCAGTTAGCGGATTGTGATGCCTTATTTGTACTATCATGGCCACAGACCAAGCGTCTACCAATCAGTGCCCTTAATGAGGTGGTGATACCGGTATTTGATGCCCAAAATGCGTTTACTAAGGATCAAATTCAGTCACTGACTGGTGATTATAAAGGTATTGGCCGCAGTAAGTAGGCAGTTTTTGTTTCAGGCTTTAGGGGGCAAGCAAAAAGAAAAAATCCCGTTAATCCAAAATTGGTTAACGGGATTTTTCAAGCCAGTTTTTAGTGAATAAAGCTTTACCTCACAACTTAAAAATCAGATCTAAGCAAGCTTAGCCCCTTGTGTGGCCAACCACTGCTTAATTTGGGCAGTTTTTTCAGTCAATAAAGCTTCATCACCCTTGGTCTCGATATTGAGACGAATTAAGGGTTCAGTGTTGGAGGCACGAATATTAAAACGCCACTGGCCAAAGTCTAGACTCAGCCCATCCAAAGTGTTTTTATCGGGGTTTTGCGTACTAAAGTAGTCTTCAAGGGCGCTAATGATTTCATCGCTGCTGGCCTCAGTCAGTTTAAAGTTAATCTCGCCTGAGCTTGGGTAGGCGCTGATACGCTCATTGACCAATTGACCTAATGATTTGCCGGTGGTCGATAACAGCTCAATGGTCAGTAGCCAAGGGATCATGCCACTATCGCAATAAAAGAAGTCACGGAAGTAGTGGTGAGCACTCATTTCACCGCCATAGACGGCTCCTGATTCACGCATGACTTGCTTAATAAAAGAGTGGCCTGATTTGCTAATCACTGCCTCACCATTACCTTCTGCGATAATCGCTTCGGTGTTATAGAGCACGCGGGGGTCATAAACGATGGCCGCACCGGGATGCTTTTGTAAGAAGGCTTGGGCGAGCATCCCAACCACATAACTGCCTTCGACAAACTCACCTTGAGCATCAAATAAGAAGCAGCGATCAAAGTCGCCATCGAAGGCGATACCTAAGTCGGCTTTATTATCAATAACAGCTTGTTTGGTAGAGTCACGGTTGACCAAAATCATAGGATTGGGGATGCCATTGGGGAAACTGCCATCTGGTGTGTGGTGCACTTTGATGATTTCAATAGGGGCGTTTTTTTGCTGTAAACGCTGTTCTAATAGGTCTACTGTGGGACCAGCACTACCATTGCCTGAGTTGATCACAATCTTTAATGGCACCAGCTTATCAGTATCGATAAAGCTCATTAAATGATCGACATAAGCGGTTTTATCAAACCTTTCTACTACTTTGCCGGCTTGAGTAGAGGCGGCAAAATCACCTTGTTCTGCTAAAGCTTGAATCTCTGCTAATCCTGAATCGGCACTAATAGGTCTTGAGCCTTCACGGACCAGTTTTAGGCCATTGTAATTAATCGGGTTGTGACTGGCGGTGACTTCAATGCCGCCCAATGCATTATAGTGACTGGTGCCAAAATACACCTCTTCGGTACCGGTCATGCCAAGGTCAATAACATCAACACCGGCATCGATAATACCGCGAATGGTGGCCTGTTTAAGCATTTCGCTTGAGTCGCGGATATCGCAGCCAATAACGATGCTATTTTCTAAGGTCTCGTTACCTTGACTGTCATTTTTTTGACTGGCTAAAATCTGGGCAAAAGCACGGCCGATACGATAAGCAATGTCTTCATCAAGGTTAACGCCCAATTCGCCACGAATGTCATAGGCTTTAAAAGAGGTGATTGGGCGATGGGCTAAAGCCTCATTTGAGCTAGAACTAAGATGAGAGTTATCAGAATTATTAGGTAGGGTCATGTGAAGCCTTTTTGTCAATTAAATGAGCAGTACAATAAATAATCAGTACTAAAATAGGTAAACTCAGAGCGCCATGAAATAGGCTTAGATAGGGGTTAACTATAGCCAAACACGTCTCTTGAGTAAACCTTATCTTTGATATCTAACAGCTCATCATGCCAGCGGTTGGCGATAATTAAATCGTTTTGCTGTTTAAAAACCTCTAATTCATTAATCACGGTGCAGCCTTCAAAACTACCCGCCTCTAAAGCAGGTTCGTAAATACTGATATTCATCCCATACTGTTTCAGTATATTAATCACATCAAGTATTGCCGAGTCTCTAAAGTTATCGGCGTCTTTTTTCATACTCAGGCGGTAAACCCCGACTTGATGCGGTTGTTTTTCGATAATTTGACGGGCTATAAAACGTTTTCGGGTGTTGTTGGCATCCACCACAGCATGAATTAAGTTGGCAGGAATACCCGCATAGTTGGCTTTAAGCTGCTGCGTATCTTTGGGTAGGCAGTAGCCACCATAGCCAAATGAGGGGTTGTTATAATGTTGACCAATGCGTGGATCTAAGCCAACCCCAGTAATAACAGACTGGCTATTTAGCTGATACTTTTCGGCAAAGCTGTCTAACTCATTAAAAAATGCAATGCGGGTGGCCAGATAGCTGTTAGCAAACAGTTTCACTGCTTCTGCTTCAGTCGGAGGCATCATAAGCGTTGCCACATTAGGGGCCAGGCTAGCTTGTTGATACAAGCTCATTAATGCCGCGGCCAACGCTTGCTGCTCGCAAGTGGCACCCACAATGATGCGTGAGGGGTATAAGTTATCATACAAGGCTTGGCCTTCGCGTAGGAATTCAGGCATAAATAAAATCTGATTATCAAACTGTTGACGCATGCTGTCGGTAAAGCCAATTGGAATGGTTGATTTAATGACGATGGGCACGGTAGCGTTTTGCTTTCGAACTGCAGTAATACTGGCTTCTACTGAGGAAGTATCAAACTTACCCGAGGCCACATCATAATTGGTCGGCGTGGCAATAATTACCAAATCACTGTTTTGATAAATGCCCTGATTGTCTATTATTGAGTACAACGTAGGGCTTAGGTTTAGCGGCTTATTGGTCAGATAATCACGAATCTCTGTATCTTGGAGCGGGGACTGATTTTTCTTTAGTAGCTCTATCTTGTTTGGGTCGATATCAAACAGCGTCACCTGTGTATTTAAATGAGCCTGTGCCAATAAAATGGCGTTGGATAATCCCACATAACCGGCACCAATCACCGCAATATTTTTTAAAATAGGAGGGTCAGAGAAATTGTTTGAGGGGTTAGATTGGAGAGGTCGAGTTGAGGAAAGGTTTGTTTGATCAGTCATAGCTTTTTTCTTCTTATTTACAGGTGTATTGTTGGGCTCATCACAACGAAGCCGAGTTATGTTCTACCAAGTCATCAAGACACTGGTAAAATGATACACTGCAAATATGACAGTCTAAGTAACGCTATTATTAGAGCAAACTTGGGGCCATTGATTAGAATCTGTCAAAATATTTAAACAGTACAATAAAAGCGCAAATTAAACCTAGTAAAAGACTGTTCGCCAAAATTATTCGGGGCGAACTGTTACTCGCTTATTATTTACAAGATTAAAACGAATCAAAGGGAAGTAGGGTCATGTCAGCACACAATACAACCGAGCTAGAGCACAGCATAACCGCACCAACCCCCGTTGCCGGCACGCCCAAAGCAACGACAGAGATAGAGGATTTATTAGCCTTGATGGCCAGACTGCGTGCTGATTGCCCGTGGGACATTAAGCAGACCAACCATAGTCTAATTCCTTATGCGATAGAAGAGGCGTATGAGTTGGCTGAAGCCATTCAAGAAGGTGATATTGAAGACATCAAAGGGGAGCTTGGCGATGTGTTATTACAGGTGATTTTTCATTGCCAAATTTATGCTGAGCAGCAGCAATTTGATTTGGGCGATGTGATTTATACTTTGCAAAGTAAGCTGATTCGTCGTCACCCTCATGTATTTGAAGCGGATAAACTGCCTGATGAAGCAGCGGTCAAAAAGCGCTGGGATGAGATTAAAGCGTTAGAAAATGCCGAACGTGAGCGCCGTGGTAAACCAAAACGCAGTCTCGATTCAGTCAAAGCAGGCAGTGCCTTGATGCAAGCGCAAAGCCTGCAAAAAGAAGCCAGTAAGCTTGGCTTTGACTGGGAAGGCGTCGCTGGAGCCGTAGAAAAGCTAGAAGAAGAGATTGCTGAATTAAAACAAATTCTACCGCAAGAGGGTGAGCGTATTGTTGATGTTCATAAAAAAGAGCTGGAAAAAGAGCTCGGCGATTGTGTTTTTGGCTTAGTGAATGTGGCACGCAAACTTAACTTAGATGCCGAAGCAGCCACTTTGACCTGCGTGCATAAGTTTCGTTCACGTTTTGGTTTTATTGAGTCTGAGTTGGCTAAGCAAGGCAAGACAGCAGAGGACAGTAGCTTACAGGAAATGGATGCCTTATGGGAGTTAGCCAAACAGCATGAATAGTGCTGTCAGACGGTTAGCGATAAGTTTTTTATTCCTATTTCAACTAGCTTTGATGCCCAGTGCTTGGGCGCAGCAATGTTACGCTGATGCCAATCAGGCGTATGCTCATCTGATAAATCAAGAGCAAAACCAAAAGCTAGCTAAGCAAAGTGTGGTTATTAACTTAAATACCGCCACTGAGGGAGAGTTAACTCAGTTAAAAGGCATCGGCAGTAGCAAGGCACAAAAGATAATTTTGTATAGAGAAGCTTTTGGAGCATTCGGTTCTGTTGATGATTTGGCAAAAGTCAAAGGCATTGGTGACAAAACCGTTGCCAAAAACCGAGTCCGAATGAGTGTGGAGTAGGCGTGCTAACTTAGCCTATCCCTTAAATCTATTCAGTTTACTGAAAGCTCATAACTGACAAACTGCTTTAATAATCTCATCGTCAGCAGCCAATGGTTGCCATTGTAGCTGTTTAAAACTCGCAGCAGACAAGGCGTCTTTGCTGGTCACACTGGTGATGGCAGGTTGACTGCAATTTACCAGCTGTGGAATGATTTTGGTACTCATGCGTCTTTCAAACAAGTAGATATTACTGCGTCTGATATCCTCTGTTGCTGGGGTAATTCCAGCTGCAATGGGTTTTCCTGCCTCGACTGCCATAAAGCGAATCACTTGCGGCTTTAGGTAGCTCCAAGGGCGATACCACACTTGACCTTCAACGGTTTTCACCACTTTCACTTGCTCGGGCAGCCTATCTATTTGCTGCTGTTGCCAATTGTACTCTTGATGAATTTGAAAGCCTAACATACCAATGCCTGCAAAAATGGGAATGAGCCATTTTGGGGCTTGCTTGCCAGCAAACTTAGTAAGGTGGCGGATAATCAAGGCAATACCAGCCATACCAAAGCCTGCAGTTATCGTGGCAATAAATTCATAAATCATGGGCAGGGTCCGAGGTTAATTGGTTGAAAAAAGCTATCTTAAAAAAAAGCTATCAGGCTAATAAACAAAAGATGAATAAGTCGCTTAATTGACCTATTCATCTTCTGCGTTGACTCAATGGACGAGCCACTGAGTCATTTTGAGATTAAAGTATAAACACGGTCTTATTATCACAATCAATGATCAATAGCCGCACCAGCACCGCGAGGAGAGCGAACGCTTTCGACCAACTGCTGAATATGGGCAGGAGGCGCCTGAGTCATTGAAGACACCAAGAAGGCTAAGATAAAGTTAATTAGAGCACCAACGGCACCAAACGACATTGGCGAGATACCAAATAACCAGTACTCAGCGGTATCAGGGAAGTTGGCAGTATCTGGGATAAAGAACCAACCTTTGTACACGAAGATATAGACCAAAGTAGTAATTAAACCGGCCAACATGCCTACAATAGCCCCATAGTTGTTGATGCGTTTTGAGAAAATACCCATCATCAAAGCAGGGAATAGCGAAGCACCAGCAATACCAAAGGCCAGCGCCACCACTTGCGCCGCAAAACCTGGTGGGTTAATCCCTAAGTAGGTTGCGACCACAATAGCAACTGCCATTGAGATACGGGCCACCAATAGCTCACCTTTATCGGTAATATCAGGATTAAAGTTACGCTTGACTAAGTCATGACTAATGGCAGAAGAGATGGCTAATAGTAAACCTGCTGCGGTAGATAAAGCTGCAGCCAAGCCGCCTGCTGCGATTAAACCAATGACCCAAGGTGGCAAATTGGCAATCTCAGGGTTGGCCAATACCATGATGTCATTGTTCACATCCAGTTCGTTACCTGCCCAGCCTGCATTAGTAAATTTACCTTCAAGCTCTGCTGCATGTGCTATTTTCGCTTCTTCAACGGCAGCTGTGGCAGCAGCAACATCGCCACCTTCACTTTGAGCAGTAGCCAATGCCGCTTGCGCTGCACCTAAGCCACTATCATTATACATTTGGATACGGCCATCGCCGTTTAGATCATTGTATTGAATTAGACCGGTTTCTTCCCAAGTTTGCATCCAGCTTGGACGCTCATCATAACGTAGCGCAGGCGCTTCAACACCTTGAGGATAAACCGTATCCATAAGGTTTAAACGGGCCATAGCGCCCACAGCAGGAGCGGTAAAATATAACAGGGCGATAAATACCAATGCCCAGCCTGCAGACCAACGCGCATCCGCTACTTTAGGGACCGTAAAGAAGCGAATGATAACGTGCGGTAGACCGGCAGTACCAATCATTAACGATAAGGTGAATAGCACCATATTTAATTTATTAGGCACATCAGCAGTATAAGCCGTAAATCCTAAATCGGTAACTACTTGGTCAAGCTTAGTAAGTAATGGGATACCCGATTCAGTATGGGTTGAGAACATCCCTAAGCCTGGGATAGGGTTGCCGGTTAATTCAAGAGAGATGAATACGGCAGGAATGGTATAAGCAATAATTAGGACCACATACTGAGCAACCTGAGTATAGGTAATACCTTTCATACCGCCCAATACGGCATAGAAGAAGACCACCACAGCGGCAATCATCAGCCCCGTGGTATTGTCTACTTCTAAAAAGCGTGAGAAGGCCACACCAGCGCCTGTCATCTGACCGATAACATACGTAGTAGAGGCAATAATTAAACAGGCCACAGCGACTAAAGCTGCACCCTTAGAATAGAAGCGATCGCCGATGAAATCTGGCACTGTGTACTTACCAAATTTACGTAAGTAAGGCGCTAGTAACATAGCCAAAAGAACATAGCCACCAGTCCAGCCCATTAGATAGGTGGAAGCTCCATAACCGCCAGCGGCCAACATTCCTGCCATGGAGATAAAAGAGGCGGCACTCATCCAGTCAGCACCAGTTGCCATACCGTTTAATACGGGGTGAACACCACCCCCAGCCACGTAGAATTCTTTGGTAGAGCCAGCTCTAGCCCAAATAGCGATAGCAAAGTAGAGTAGAAAAGAGGCTCCAACAAATAAAATATTAATGGTGAATTGACTCATAATCTACTCCTCATCTAAGCCGTATTGTTTATCTAGCTTATTCATACGCCAAGCGTAGAAGAAGATCAAAATAATAAAGGTAATAATTGAGCCTTGTTGGGCAAACCAGAAACCAAGATCAGCACCACCGAAGGTTATGCCTGACAATAAAGGACGGAATAAAATACCCATACCATAAGAGCAAAAAGCCCAGATAAATAGACAGATGAGGATCAAACGGATGTTGGCTTTCCAGTAGCCTGAAGAATCTTGTGAGGGACTCATAAGACAAACTCCTTTTGTCAATGAAAGGGGGAGGGAGCCCCCTTAAGGGAAAACTGCTTCCTGCAGTTGCAAAATATAGTGTAAGGATTGTGTCAACAACCCTTTTAAAGTAACCGAGATCGTATCAAAATAGTTACTGCTTGTTTTTTAGTTTACAGCCGTCATATAGAGATAGCAATAATTATTTTAACAGAACTTGGAAGAAATCCACTATGAATAGAGGCATAGGTATCTACACGAATTTGCTAGCAGACTATTGACAGCATACTTTTTGAAGCACGGCCCAAAGATCAGTCAAATAGCTGTTTGAACTGTGCTTGTAAGTAATAAGATTCTTGTTCTTGAATCATGACTTCTATTTCTTGCTTTAGTGCCTTAAGGCTTTTCAACTTGGCTCGGGTTTCATCTAACTTGACTGCTTGTGCTTTGATTTCATCAATCCACTCTTGGAGTTTTTTCGGATTTTTAGCACATTTTTTCAAACGCTTAATAGCATAATCAGTTAATACCGTTTCATCTTTTAGCTCAATAAACTCCACTTTGAGTTTGGTGAGTTGCTGATTGAGAGCATTAATAAGGCGAGCTTCATCAAGCTCCGAGAAAGCATTAAACTGATTGTCTCCAACATGAGTCATATATAACTGAATGATAGTAACAATATCCCCTGTTGCTTTTGCATGACTTAATTCTGCCATAATAGCTTGATTTCGTTCTCGTACAGTGTCATTACTTTGTTTGTCAGGGTGTAAGGCTTTAGCTGTACGACGAAACATTTGATTGAACCACTTTCTAAAATCAGAGTCGGCGTCAGCAGTTGAATGGTTATTGATAATAGGTTTTTCTTCATCAATACTACCCTCATTTTGTTCAAAAAACTGAGCTTCACTAAAACCTTCAAGTATATGGGTTATATTCTCAAAATCCCAGCCCTCTTCTGGTGTGGGAACTGGTCCTCCATACATGTCTTCAACCAAGGTTTTAAAGGTGTTTTGCATATGCTGTTCGAATTCTTCGGACTCCTCATCAGATAGTTTGTACTTGATGACTTTTTGAGTAGCATTTGAAGCTTTTAATTGTAGCTGCATTCCTATATCAGGGCTGATATCCATTACATCTTCAAGTAGATCTCCTATCCAATCAATTATAAACGTTCGTTGCCAATCACTAATGGTCTTACGTTCAAAAAGTTCTATTAATCGTGTAATGAGAGAGACCAAAGAAGGTAATAAATATTCTACTTTTGTAGGAGCAATCGCTTGGTGGTATAACCCTAGGTGGCTATCCATTTTGGAAATATAGTCTTGATTACGCTGTTTTTGCTTTAATATTTTCTCCCATAATTGGTTTATTTTGTGTTTTTGGGAATTAGTGTCAGTGGATTTTAGCAACGAGTTACTGGTTAGTGATGTGCTAGAACTCTGCTTTAATGAGGTTTTCTTGTCTTTAGAAGTATTGTTTTTAAGATTTTTTGAGTTTTTCATGGCATTCCTTTTGTGTTAGTGATGATATAATCGACGATTTTATCATGAGTTGCCCAAAAACCGGATATAAGGCGACAACAACTGTCATTTATTGTTGATATTCCACTTTCAACTCTTTGTAACTTGCCAAAAATAAAGGCTTAGGAAGATTCGAACTGATAAGATGAATTCTTAAGCCTTCTATAATCAATGGGTTAGGGAAAAGAATTGAGATTCGGGTTATCACCAGTCGCCGTAAAACCACCCACTTCAGGGGGTGGATATAAGGCGACACACACTGTCGTAAGAAGTCGTTAAAGGGTTGTAAGCTAAAATTAATCTTGCGATACTAAGCATATGAAAACACTCAAGCTACGCATTAAAGACAAACACATAAAAGAGCTGAATCGTCTAAGCGGTTCAGTGAACTTCGTGTGGAACTATATTAATGCACTTTGCTTTGAGCATCTAAAACGTACCGGTAAGTACTTTTCAGCCTATGATTTAAACCAGTACACCAAAGGTAGCGGTGAGT
>NZ_FUGD01000002.1 GCF_900162815.1 Psychrobacter pasteurii
TCAGGTGAGTAGGGAGGCAATTTAAGCATGGTCACATTGTCTTGATCCAAACTTGGTTGGTGCCATAGCGCCCCATCCATGACCACCACGGCATGCCGACCTTCAGGAACAGCTTTACTGATTTCCTCCATATGCAATGCCATAGCTTGCTTATTCACATAAGGTAGAACAAGTCCAACACTCTCACCTGTCGCCGGATTAAAGGCACCAAACAGATAAGTCGATTCAAACTGCTGCTGCCTGACTACTCGAGGTCTTTGTCCTTTATAGTGCCAAACCCTTGTGATAGAGCCTTGTTGGCCAATACGTGTTTCATCCTGAAACCATATATCAACTTGCTTGATATCAACACCATCAGGTAGAACTTGCTTTACCTGCTCAAGGAAGTTTTTTTATATGCCTCCATGACTTTAGGATCTGCCTTAGGATGCTGACTACGCGCAGATATCCAGCTCATACCAATACGTTTCATGAGAGGATAGATCGCTTTAGGGGTATAGTTGGCGTTAAATTGCTCCTTGGCGATTTGTGCGATGTCTTTTGCGGTGAGCCTACCACCACCTCTTTGCTGCTGAGCTTCTACTATCGCTTGTTTGAATGGTTCTATGTCTTTTTCTGCTAAAAGACTCTTTCTGCCTCTGCCAGCTGCGTCATAGACACTAGTGATACCATGCAACCAGTATTTCCTTCTTATGGTATAGACGCTTCTAGGGTTGTAGCCAAAGTTCTCTGC
>NZ_FUGD01000006.1 GCF_900162815.1 Psychrobacter pasteurii
TTAACCCAAGCCCAAGTTTGCTCAATAGGGTTTAAGTCAGGACTATAAGGCGGTAACCATAGAATAGTGTGTCCTGAATCTTCAATGATTTTTTGAATATCAAGGCCCTTATGGAAAGTTGCATTATCCATAACGATCACGCTATTAAGGGGAAGTTGTGGTAATAACAGTTGCTGAGCCCAGCTATGGAATACATCACTATTAACACTACAGTCGTAAAGACCTACTGCGAATAACTGATTATTGTAAATAGCACCTATGGCATTGGTTTGGTTTTTTAGTTGCCAGTTATGCTCGCCAAAGCACTTCTCACCTTTTTTGGCATAGCCGTAAGGTCTGTAATCATGTGCCTTGAAGCCACTTTCATCTAAGTAAACGACAGGACGGTTATCTTTTTCATACCAGGCTAACTGCTCAGCGCATAACTGACGTTTTTCTTCATCTGATTTAGGATGATGCAGTGTCTTTTTTTTGAGTAATACCAAGTCGCTTCAGTGCACGACTGATGCTTCTTTGGCTACAGTTAAGACGTCTTGCTCGTTCTATTTGATAAGCATCTGGGTAAAGCTCAACATCTGCTTTAAGACGATCGCTATCCACCTTGTAAACAGTATAGACGTAAGCTTTACGCTCAATGTTCTTTTTCCAACGCTGAATTGTCGTTGTACTGATTTGATATTCTTCGGCAAGCTCTCGATAACTGTAACCTTCGTCAAGCTT
>NZ_FUGD01000077.1 GCF_900162815.1 Psychrobacter pasteurii
CTTCTCGAACTCAGAAGTGAAACATCGTAGCGCCAATGGTAGTGTGGTTCGCCCATGTGAGAGTAGGTCATCGTCAGCTCCCTATACCTAAAAGCCCCCTTCATTAACTTGGAGGGGGCTTTTTCCTGTGTGTAATTTAATATTTGTATACCTGATATACACTTACGCAAAACAGCTTATTATCTTAAGAAAAATTTGCCAATTATCTTCTTAAAATGATTTGACTTATATCGTTTTGACTGCTAATTTTGACCAGTATTCTTAAAAGGAGTTGAGAATATGTAATGTCGGTTAATGGACTAACAGCCGATCTATCTGGTGTTATTACCCTAATATTTGGGTAATAACTGCCTTCTTATTAACTATATATAAGTTGGTGGCTGTAAATTTATCAACTCCTTTATAAGTTTAAAATTAAACGCTCTATTAATTATTAATAGAATTTACTACTTCTTTATCAAAAGGAATTGATAATGTCATTACGTACCTCATTATCTATGGCTCTTTTACTAGCCGTAGGCCTTACCGGCTGCTCAAACCAATCTTCTGACTCTGCTAATGGCTCTGCTTCAGCAGAAACCACAGTTTTACGCTTCTCTCACTTTTGGCCAGCTACTTCTTCTATTAGTAAAGAAGTGTTTGAGCCTTGGGCTAAGCAAATCGAAGAAGAGTCTAATGGTCGACTAAAGATAGAAATGTATCCTTCAGCCGGTCTTAGTAAGGCGGATGTTACTTATGAATCTGCTGTCAAAGGCACGATTGATATCGGTTCACAGGCTCATGGTTATACCAGCGGTCGTTTCCCTTTAACTCAGATTGCTGAGCTTCCTGGTTTATCTAACACAGCTACTCAAATGGGCTGTATCTTACAAACTCTTTATGAAGACGGCACCATTGCCAGCGAGTATGAAGATTCTCATGTACTCTTCATGTATGGCGCAGGTCCAGGATCACTACACACCACAAATAAACTTATTCGAACGCCTGAGGACATGAAGGGTATGCGTATTCGTCGTCCTTCAGCAGTCGCTGGTGACATTATTGAGAGTGCAGGGGCCTCTCCTGTAGGGTTGCCTGCTAACGACATGTATACCTCGTTACAGCGCGGTGTGGTCGATGGCTTAAGTTTCCCTTGGGAAGCTGTGACGGCTTTCAAAATTGATGAGATTACTAAGTACCATACTCATATTCCTTTTTATAGCTCAGCATTGATGGTGGCTATGAATAAGGATAAGTATGAAAGCTTACCTGATGACTTAAAACAAATTTTGGATAAACATTCAGGTATGGCACTGGCCAATAAAGTAGGTGAGGTATTTGATAAACATGATTTGATGGCGATTGAAGACGCTAAAGCCAAAGGTGATGAAATCGTTGAAATTCCAGATCCATTGAATGATCCAGACTGGAAAGGTCCACTTGAAAAAGGCACCAAAAAGTATCTTGATGACCTAAAAGCACAAGGTCTTGATGCTGATGATGTCTACGAGAAAGCTAAAGCAGCTAGTGCAGCTTGTAAGGTCTAACTGAATTAGAGGAGTTATCTTATGGCCTATTTGGTCAAGATCAGCACTCTAATTTCACGGCTTTGTCAGTTCATTGGTGGTATTAGTCTTATCATCATTGTTCTGACAACCATGTTAGATGTTGTTGCTCGTTATGTCTTTAAACTTACCGGCGGTGATTTTGGCTTTACTGTAAAGGGCAGTGTTGAGATTGTTTCATTCTTTATGTTGTTTGCTTTGCTGGCTGCCTTTGCCGCCTTTGTTGAGCGTTCACAAATCATCGTTGATGTTTTCACGCAGAAGATGCCCAAGGCCATAAAAGGCTACATGATGGGCGTTTTCATGATGGGCTTTTTCGTTATTGGTGTTTTCTTTACCTGGGGATTAATCGAGAGCGCTTTTGATGCCATAGAGTTTGGTAAAGTGACTCAAGATCTTCGTATTTCAATGATGCCCATCTACTTAATCAGTGCTTTTTTAAGTGTTTTGCTTGCCATACGCTCACTGATTGAGTCCATCAATATCTTTAAAACAGGCGAGTTCTTCGACGCCGAGGAGACAGGCGCATGAGTCCAGAAATCATTGGCGCTATCGGCCTAGTCGTTATGATCTTCCTCGTTGTTTTAAGAGTACCTGTGGCCTTAGCCATGCTCGGTGTCGGTCTGTTTGGTTTTGGCGCGGTCACCACGCCAGATGGTGCCATCCAAATGCTCAAAGACTTACCCGTTGACGTGCTAGCTAAGTACGATTTTAGTGCCATTCCCTTGTTTATTTTAATGGGTGTGTTTGCTACTCACTCCGGTATGGCGGGCAAATTGTTTGAAGCCACGCGTACCATTTTTGGGGGTGTTAGAGGAAGTTTGGGGATTGCAGGTATTGGATCTTCCGGTATCTTCGCTTCAATCTCAGGCTCTTCGTTAGCCACAGCTTCAACCATGACCAAAGTGGCTTTGCCACAAATGGAGAAGTATGGATATCAGCCAGGTTTTGCTTGCGGTATTTTAGCTGCAGGTGGTACTTTAGGTATTATGATTCCGCCCAGTATTGCTCTACTGGTTTATGCTATTTTGACCCAGCAATCGGTTGGCGATATGTTTATTGCTGGCTTTTTGCCGGGCATCTTAGGCATGGTGATGTACTCGATTACTGTGATGATTATGGTGCGCTGGAAGCCCCATTTAGCGAAGCGAGGTGAGTCTACGAGTTGGAAGGCGAAGCTACTGTCATTGACAGGTCTGATTCCCTTTAGCTTTATCTTCATCATCATTATTGCCGGTATCTTCTTTGGGCTATTTACGCCGACAGAGGGTGCAGCTGTGGGTGCTTTTGTATCATGGGCTTATGCTTTTGCTAAAGGCATGCGTATGGATGGCTTAAAGCAGTCACTTATTGAAACTTTAGCCTTATCTGCTGTGGTATTCTTTATGCTACTGGGAGCAGAAGCACTAGGTTATTTCATCTCAGTGTCTCGTTTGTCATATTCACTGGCATCTTGGATTGGTACATTAGCTGTGAGCCCAATGGTGGTTCTGCTTTGTATCTTATTGATGTATTTCCTACTTGGTTTGTTTATGGATGCTTTGGCCATGTTGGTCATTACCATTCCAGTCGTATTCCCGATTATTGTGGCATTAGGCTACGATCCGGTTTGGTTCGGTATTATCGCGGTATTAACGGTAGAGCTTGGTTTGATTACACCGCCAATGGGTATGAATATCTTCGTGATTAAGGCGATGGCGCCACATATTAAGCTGTCTGATATGTTTAAAGGAGTAGCGCCCTTTATTGTCTCAGACGTGGTGCGACTGGCTATTTTGGTCGCGTTCCCGGCCATCTCTTTAGTGCTGTTGAATTAACTTAACCTTAGAGCGCTTTTTTGCCACACTATTTAAAATATAGTGTGGTTTTTTGCTTTTTGGCACTTTGTTATGATGAGGTTGTTTGTTTTATGAGGATAAATTTATTTATAAGGCTATTTGCATTAGTCATATAAAACTATAAAACCAAGACGTTTATCACCTATCGCCGTAAAACCACCCACTTCAGGGGGTGGATAATAAGGCGATATATACTGTCGTGAGTAGTGTTTAAAGGGTTGTAAGTTGAAATTAACCTCGCCATACTAAAGGTATGAAAACCCTCAAACTACGCATTAAAGACAAGCACATAAAAGAGCTGAATCAGCTAAGCGGTTCGGTAAACTTCGTGTGGAACTATGTTAATGCGCTGTGCTTTGAGCATTTAAAACGTACCGGTAAGTTTTTTAGTGCTTATGATCTAAGTGAGTACACCAAAGGTAGCGGTGAGTATTTAGGCTTGCACAGTCAAACCTTACAAGCTATCAATGAGACTCACGCCAAGGCCCGAAAACAATTTAAAAAAGCCAAACTTAACTGGCGAACCAATCGTCCTGATGCCAAACGTAAATCACTTGGCTGGATACCTTTTAAAAAGTCTGCTATCAAGTATCTACATAGCAGACAAACAGGCAAAAAGGCACTTAAATCAACCATACAGCTATCGCTCTCTAAAGGTCAGAAGCTCATCATAGATGTATTCGATAGCTACAACCTAAGCCTATATCAAATCAATACGCTTGAGATAGCACAAGACAGTCGTAATCGCTGGTATGCGTGTATCACCGTCAAAGACTATCCTAAACAATCTAGCGGTACAGGCAATGTTGGCATCGACCTAGGATTAAAGGAAGCAGCCACTACCTCAATGGGTGATAAACTTACTATTAAGCAAACCCAAAAATGGGCTAAAAAGCTTGCCATCGCTCAGCGTACTAAGAATAAAAAGCGTGTCAAAGCAATCCATGCCAAAATCAAAAACACAAGATTAGACTTAATTCATAAATTTACCACCAAGCTAGTGCAGAGTAATGCCTTGATTGTGGTCGGTGATGTTAAATCACGCTCATTTACCAATAAGAAAACCAAACTCGCTAAATCGACATACGATGCAGGTTGGTTTGAACTTAAACGACAACTGGAATATAAATGCAAGTATGCAGGTTGTCATCTTGAGATGGTAAATGAGAAATACACTACCCAGACCTGCTCGTGCTGCCTTAAAATAAGTGACAGTAGTCCGAAAGGTAGAGCAGGTCTTGGAATAAGAGGATGGACTTGTGCTGAGTGTGGCACATGGCATGATAGAGATATCAATGCTGCTAAGAACATCCTTGCGGTCGGGCTTGACCGTCTAGCTGTAGGAATCCCCTCGGTTTAGCGAGGGGAGGAAGTCAAGGGATAATAAGCTTTGTAGTTAACCACTGATTGATTGAGGATTGGGTAGTAATGGCTGTAGATCTTTCAAATACCTTGATTGTTGCAATCTCAGCAACGGCGCTTTTTGATTTAGATGAGTCCGAGAGATATCGTGAACAACTTATTGAACAAGATCCGTTAACCGCTGCGCAAAGATTTCGGGAATATATGCAGGAACGGGAGAATGACTCACTAGAAATAGGAGCAGGTTTCCCATTAATCCAAGCCCTATTAAACTTGAATAATTGCGGACAGCAGGCAGAGGAAGGCTATCAAAATAAGGCTCCTTTAGTGGAAGTGGTTATTGTTTCAAAAAGCTGCCCTGAAACGGGGATACGAGTATTAAATGCTATCAGAAAGCGAGGCCTATGCATCACCCGATCTGCTTTTATTTCTGGCAGTAAGGTTGCTGATTATATCGCTGACTTTAAGGTAGATTTGTTTTTGACTACCAATAGGGAGGATGCACAAAGTGTGGCGGATGCAGAGATTTGTGCGTGCGCTATATTGGATGCCACACCGGTAAATACTTTTGATTTAGACACCGATCAATTACGCATTGCCTTTGATGGAGATGCGGTGTTATTCGATGATTCTGGTGAGCTGCTCTATAAACAAAAGGGGCTTAAGGCATTTCATGATAGGGAAGCTAAAATGACAGATTTGCCTATCGAAAAAGGGCCTTATGCTGATTTATTAATAAAACTATCGCTGCTGCAAGATAGGTTGCCTCCTACAGAGGATTTTCAACCGATTCAAATTGCTTTAGTCACTGCCCGCAATGCTCCCGCTGATTTACGGGCGATTAAGACTTTGCGTGAGTGGGGTGTTTCGGTAGATATGGCATTTTTTTTAGGTGGGCTCGAAAAAACTTCGGTCCTAAAAACTTTTGCCCCGCATATCTTTTTTGATGATTCTGTTCAGCATATCGAGGCTGCCAGAAATTATGTACCCACAGCCTTAGTGCCTTATCATTCGACTTCCAAGCTTTATAACCATACTTGGACTCCCAGAGCCAAGCGGTCTGTTTAAAAGCTATCGGGCTTAGACAATCCCTCCTATATGGCGATATCTATGAATTGGCAGAAAATATTTAATCTTATTAAACATCGTCTTAGCCAAGTGATTGGCCTTTATGGTTTCGTTTTGATTCCGATATGGGTCATGTACTTTTTAAATAGTACGGTCTTATTTAACTTTTGGAACGCCCTAGGGATTATTCCGCGTAGTTTAAGCTTGAATAGTTTAATCGGTGTTACCTCTTCATGGACGATGCATGGCAACTTCTCTCATTTAATGGGAAATCCCCTTGTTTTAGTGCAAATCCTATTTTTATTTGGACTGTTCGAGCGTAATGCCTACCGAACGATAGTTAAGCTGATTATTGGTTCTGGACTAATGACCTGGGGGCTAGGCTCTCCATTTTCTATCCATATTGGAGCGTCAGGACTGATATTTGCGATGCTTGGCTATATGATAGGTGGGGCTGTTTTTGCAAAGCGTTGGGGTTATTTAGTGGCTTGTATATTGATGGGGGCAAGCTATTGGTTTATCTTAAAAGAGGGACTTATGCCTCAAACAGGCATCTCTTTTGCCGCTCATTTTGGTGGCCTCTGTATTGGTTTATTAATTG
This sequence comes from Psychrobacter pasteurii, assembly GCF_900162815.1. Lineage (GTDB taxonomy): Bacteria > Pseudomonadota > Gammaproteobacteria > Pseudomonadales > Moraxellaceae > Psychrobacter > Psychrobacter pasteurii. The sequence goes on from NZ_FUGD01000077.1 coordinate 6,414, forward strand.
GTGCTAACTCAAAACACTACTACGGTAATAATTACTAAGTAGATATTAATGTAGCCAAGGTTGAGTATGTTGGGCACCAACCTTGAAAATTTGTTACACTAGCAATTATATATGCCTTAGTTTACTTAGCCTTACATTTGGTGGGTAAGCGTGGGCTTTTGTTAGTTTGTAGGGAGTAGATGCATGGCAGAACGTTCAGCCAAGCAGTTAGGGTTAAGTAAGGCGGATTTACCCAATTCAATCATCGAAGTTATAGCCACTTTAAGCAAAGCGGGCTTTGACGCTTATATTGTCGGTGGTGGGGTACGCGATACACTTTTGGGTCTAAATCCAAAAGACTTTGATGCCGTAACTGATGCAAGACCGCATGAAGTGAAAGACTTGTTTGGCAAGCGTTGCCGTATTATTGGGCGTCGTTTTCAATTGGCACATGTGTATTCAGGCCGCGACATGATTGAAGTGGCGACTTTCCGTGCGCCACCGCCTACTGGGAATGAACATACGACCAGTGATGGTATGATCGTCCGTGATAACGTCTGGGGTGATATTCATCAAGACTTCGCCCGCCGCGACTTTTCAATTAACGCTATGTATTACGAGCCTTTAAAAGGGGTGGTACATGATTTTTGCAATGCGTTAGACGATATCAAAAACAAAACCTTGAGATTGTTGGGTCATGCACCTTTGCGCATTGAAGAAGATCCGGTCAGACTACTACGTGCTTTACGTTTCAAAGCCAAATTGGGTTTTGAGTTTGATGAAGAGTTATCACAGCAGTTTCATGATGACAACTGGGCTTTATTGGATCAAGTTTCTCCGCATAGACTCTATGATGAATCGCAGAAGATGTTCACCGGAGGCTACTTAGTTCCTTTATTGCCGCTATTATTTGAATACGGAGCGATTCGTCATTTAATCATCTACCCGCCAGAGAAGCCAAGCAGATTGGTGAATCAGGTAGCGATTAATACCGATAAACGTATTGCTTTGGGTAAAAGTATTAACCCAGCTTTCTTCTATGCGGCACTACTTTGGGACAATTACCTGCATCAATTGGCTAAGTTTAAAAAGAAAAACATGCCGTTTCATGATGCACAGCTACAAGCGGCCAGTAAAGTTATTGACCGTCAGCGTATTAAGACAGCGATTCCACGTTTTGCCGAGCAGTTTATCCGTGATATTTGGGTCATGCAGCCCAAGCTTGCCAATCCTAGAGTGAAGCAAATTCCACAGTTGGCAGAGCATCCTCGATTTAGAGCGGCTTTTGACTTCTTGTTATTGCGTGAGCAGTGTGATGATGAATTAAATCCATTGTCTGAATCGACCAATGGTATGGGCGAATGGTGGCAAACGTATCAGACTCTGTCAGAAAAACAAAAACAGCAAGCCATTGATAGCTTTGCTGGAGACAGTCGCCGCGGTGCTAGCAAATCAAGCCGTAACCGCAATCGCAGTCGTAACCGTCAGGAAGACCAAGCTGGCTCAGGAACTAAAGTGAGCAATGAAACTGCTTATACGCCTAAGCCTCCAAAGCAAAAAGTTGAGACCAGCAGCACCCAGAATAAACATTATGCTGCAGAAAGAGCTCAACTTGAAAAGCTGTCTTTAGGTAAATTGGCAGGTGAGCAGTCTTCTCAGAAAAATCAGCCAAGCCCATTATTTACCATTAATGCGGATAAAATGGCCAAACAAGTGCCACAGCAAACTGATATTGAGAAGCAGCAGGCTCAAGCACACAAAGTAGCTGGTAATAAACCGCAGTCAGCCAAGCAAAATGAGCCTTCAAGCTCAGCTAAGCCTACCGCGCAGAAAGCGGCTAAAGCAAGTACTGATAAAGTGGTTTCTTCGCAGTTGGTGGTCAAAAAAGACGTAGTGCTATTACCAAAAGCTGAGCCTATTCCTAGTCAGCGTCGCCGTCGTCAGCCGAGCCAACAACTCTCACAGTCTGAACGCTTACAAGCTGCAAAGAGTGAACAGTCGGCTGCCTCTGATAATAAAGTAGAGGCCAGTAAATCAGATGCTAAGCCATTAGCAGAGTCTAAGCCAAAAGCGGCTAAGGCTAAGCAAGCTGAGAGCAAGCAAGCTAAATCGAGCAAAGCTGCTGCAGTTATCGTTGACAAAGTGATTCCTAAAAGTGATCGAGTACCTGCCACACGTCGTCGCCGTGAGCCCAGCTCTACGATTAGCGTCAGTGAAAGAATTGCCAACGAAAAAAAATAAGTCATAATCTGTCATAGGGTGTCAGTTATCATGGGCCAGGCCTTAACTAGTAAACGCTGTTATCTGGGATTAGGTGGTAATATTACCAATGAGCTGGGTAGCCCTAGTCAGCATATCCATAATGCGATACAAAGCTTAGAGGCTCATCCTAAGGTGACTCAGGTAAAAGCCTCCTCGCTTTATGCCTCTAAGCCTATGGGACCTCAGGATCAGCCAGATTTCATCAATGCAGTGGTTGGGCTTGATACCACTTTGGATGCTCATGAATTACTGAGTCTTTGCCAACAATTAGAGCAGCAAGCACAGCGAGTTCGTTTGCGTCACTGGGGTGAGCGAAGCTTAGATGTGGATGTGCTGCTTTACGGCGACGAGAAGGTAAACACCCCAACCTTGACAGTGCCTCATCCTGGTATTACCCAGCGTAATTTTGTATTGATACCTTTATATGAGTTGAATCCTACCGTAGAAATTAACGGAGTGCCTATTGCTGACTTAGAACAAAGTCAGGATTGGTCAGGGCTCACTCGTCTGTCTTAGTCTGTTGTAATGAACAATCTTTAGTTTGTAGCCTTTATCATTCATCTGCTTACTTCTTTTAGGTGCCCTATATGATTACTTTATCGACACTAAATAAATACAAAAAAGAGGGTCGTAAATTTAGCTGTCTGACCTGCTATGATGCGATGTTTTCAAAAATGATGCAGAATGCTGAGGTCGATACTATCTTAATTGGAGATAGTCTAGGCATGGTGGTGCAAGGACACGAGTCAACACTGCCTGTGACCGTAGAAGATATGGTATATCACACGGCCAACGTAGCCCGTAGTAATAAGCATGCGCTGATTCTAGCGGACCTACCTTTTATGAGCTATGTCACGCTTGAGGACACCATTGCTAATGCTAGAAAAATTATGCAAGCAGGAGCCCAGGTCATTAAGATAGAGGGTGGAGCAGAGTTGGCAGATAAAGTGGCTGCATTGACCGCAGCTGGAGCACCAATTTGTGTGCACTTAGGATTGACTCCGCAATCGGTAAACGTATTTGGGGGTTATAAGGTACAAGGGAAAACAGAAGATAGCGCCGCCAAATTAATGGCAGATGTGAAGGCTGTCGTCGAAGCAGGTGCGGCAATTATTTTGCTTGAGTGTGTTCCGGCTGCCTTGGCCAAACAAGTGACGGAGGCTGTGAATGTGCCCGTAATTGGTATTGGCGCTGGCGCGGATACCGATGGTCAAGTTTTGGTTATGCATGACATGTTGGGTGTAACCCACGGCCGAGTGGCCCGTTTCGTCCATGACTTCTTAACTGATGAGCGAAATCAAAAAAGTGAATATGCCGGCAGTGTAGAAGGGGCGTTTGCATTGTTCCATAAGTCTGTTATAGAAGGCAGCTACCCTCAGCCAGAACATCAGTTTAATTAGTTGGTAATAGATCAGATCATTAGGATACCTGCATGACCACCACTTATAATTCAATTAAATCATTACGTGAAGCACTTAAACCGTTAAGAGCCGATAAAAAAATAGCCTTAGTGCCGACCATGGGCAATTTACACCAAGGTCACATCTCCTTAGTAAAGTTGGCCAAGCAGCATGCAGATATCGTGGTGGTCAGCATTTTTGTTAACCCGACACAGTTTGGGGTAGGCGAAGATTTAGACAGTTATCCTAGAACTTTAGAGGCGGACACTGAGAAGCTAATCGAGGTAGAAGCGGATTATATCTTTGCGCCGACGGTTGACGAGATGTATCCCATTATGCCGCCTCCAACCCAAGTATTGGCAGGTAGTATCAGCCAAATGCTTTGTGGTAAATCACGTCCCACACATTTTGATGGAGTGGGAATTGTGGTAACCAAGCTGTTTAATATTGTACAGCCTGATGTGGCTATATTTGGTAAAAAAGACTATCAGCAATTGGCCATTATTAAGCAGTTGGTTCGAGATTTAAGTTTTGATATTCAGCTAATTGGCGGCCCTATTGTTCGTGCAGAAGATGGTTTGGCATTGTCTTCACGCAATCAGTATTTAACAGAAACTGAGCGAGCTGCCGCGCCTGAGCTTCATAAAGCAGTCCAGGATTTGGCGGTTAAATTACAAAGCGGTAGGGCTACCAGTGAGACTGCGCTACAAAGTTTGATTGAAGAAAGTATTACTGCAATTAATGCTAAAGGGTTTAAGGTGGATTATCTTGAGGTTAGAAACCAGGATCTAACACCGATTACTGAATTTGCTGGCAAGCAATCTTGGGTGATAGCCGTAGCTGCCTGGTTAGGTAAGGCTAGGTTATTGGATAACCAAGAGGTGGATATTTAGCAGGAGCTTTGATACTGTGGTTTTTGCTGCAAGCCTAGCTTAGGGAAAGCAAAATGCGAAACGAGATATTGGTTTTTTTAATTTTTAAGTGTGGTATGTGGTATTGATATAAAAGTTTAAAGCATATTGGCTTTGGTTTTTTGAGCAATATTTATAGCGTCTTAAAAGGATAGGGAGTGTGCCATATGTCTGCTAAGCAACCAGAAACTGAAACAGGACAACAGCCGAGCACCCAATTATTAGCGGTAGAGGTCTTGATTGTTTCCGGACGTTCCGGTTCTGGTAAAACCTCAGTGCTGAATATCTTGGAAGATTTAGGCTACTATGTTATTGATAATATGCCTTTATCGTTATTACCTGCAGCCGCTGAAAAGCTAACAGCAGATGGGGATATCAAAAAGCTAGCACTGGGCGTAGACATACGAACCTTGCAGGCAGACTCCTCTAATTTTAAGAGTATTTATGAGCAGCTGCTAACGGCTTATGGCGTTAATAACGTCAAAATCTTATATGTCACCGCACAAGAGCCGGTATTGGTAGCGCGGTTTGCAGCCACCCGCCGAGTGCATCCGTTAATGGCAATGTCGAGTTATGATGTCAAAAACTTGCCGAGTGCCATTAAAGAAGAAACTGAGACGCTGCAGTCGATTGCCAGCAATGCGGATATCACTATCGATACCAGTAGTCTTAATATCCATCAGCTAAAAGAGTTGGTGCGTGAATACATAGGGGTGGACAATCAAATTACGGTCAATTTATTGTCGTTTGGGTTTAAGTTTGGCGTACCCATCGATGCCGATTTTGTTTTTGATGTGCGGATCTTACCCAACCCGCACTGGAATCCTGAGTTACGAGTAAAGACGGGCCGAGATATTGAAGTGGCTGAGTTTTTTTCAGAATTTCCAGAAGTGGACGAAATGCAGCAGGATATTTACCAGTTTTTAAACCGCTGGTTGCCTGAGTTTTTGCATAACAATAGACATACGGTTACGGTGGCAATTGGCTGTACAGGTGGCAAGCACCGCTCGGTATTTATTACAGAGAAGCTGTATGCCAGATTGTCACAAAGCTTGCCAAGCGAGCTAAAAGCAATGATTAAACACCGTGAGAAATTGCACTGGGGCCACTAAAGACAGTAAAGCTAGTATAGTAGTAGGCGTCCCAAAGTTTTATTAGAGTGCTGATATTATTTTATTATTAATTTGAGAGTTTTATGATTGATTGGTCCGAACATGATATGCGAGTTTCTCGCACTGAACTAAAAAAAGCCCATGAGCGCTTACAGAAGTTGTCTGTGCCTTTGGCAGCTTTATCAAAAAAACAAATGAAGAAGTTGCCGGCAACGGAATACTTTTTGGCTGAGTTAATGGCTTTATCTGACATTACCAGTGCAGCCGCTCGTAATCGTCAAATTAAGCGTGTGGGTAAGCTAATTAGTGAAGAAGATCGTCACGCCTTAGTGGATACTCTATTCCAAATTCGATTTAGCAAAGAGCAGGCGGTTAAAGTTGAAGGGTGGTATACGCGCTTAAATATTAACGATGAAGGCACCTTAAAACAGTTCTGTAAGCAGTTCAAAGCCGCAGAACGCAATAGCTTGTTTCAGCTATTGCTCTGGATTGAATATGCAAAACATATGAATGATGATGAGCTACTACAAGAGTCAGAAACTGATTTATTGAGCTATATCAAAGAAGTGGCTATCCTAACTCAGCTAGACTAACTCTTAGAGATCTATCACTTCAATCACATCATAAGCAGGCGTCTCGTAAGGGTGCGCCTGCTTTAATGTTTTTATAACCTCAGAAATTTTATCCTTAGCAACCACCATTTCTACCCGCCATTCCGTTACCTGCTCAATGGTATCTTGCTCGCCGATATGAGGTTGACTGCCTGCTCTAGGCATAAATTGGCCTGTGCCTTTAACCTGCCAACAGCAGTGAGAGTAGTTGCCGATATGGCCTGCACCTGCAGAAAATAAAGCCTGTTTTACGGGCTCTAAGTCTGGTTCTGGAATAAATACAGCAAGCTTGTACATAGGGTTATTGCCTCTTAGAGTGTATGGGTATTATTAATACAAAAAAGCCGACTATAATTTAATCATAGTCGGCTTTGATAAAGCAAAGTAGGGTATTAGTCTTAATCTTAATTAAGCAATAAATATAAATAAGCTATCTGCTTAGTTTAATGGCACACCAATACGCTGAGCCACTTCTTCATAAGACTCGATAACGTCGCCTAGGCTCTGACGGAAGCGGTCTTTGTCTAGTTTTTTCTTGGTTTCTTTGTCCCAAATACGGCAACCATCTGGTGAGAACTCATCACCTAGTACAATGCGGTCTTGGAAAACGCCGAATTCAAGTTTGAAGTCAACTAGCATTAAGCCGCCGTCGTCGAATAACTGTTTTAGGACGTCGTTTACTTTGAAAGTAAGCTCTTTCATCTTAGCCAGTTGTTCAGGAGTTGCCCAGCCTAGTGATACTGATAGCGATTCGTTCACCATAGGATCACCTAGCGCGTCATCTTTAAAGAATAACTCGTAAGTAGGTGGGGTTAGAGGCTGACCTTCTTGTAAACCAAGACGACGCACTAAGCTACCAGCTGCAAAGTTACGTACCACACACTCTACAGGAATCATCTCTAAGCGTTTAACCAACACTTCATCATCAGAAAGTTGCTTTTCAAAGTGGGTTTCAATACCTGCTTCATCAAGTTTTTGCATAATGAATGCGTTGAAGCGGTTATTCACTTGTCCTTTACGACCTAACTGTTCAATACGCTCGCCGTTGAAAGCAGAAGTATCATCACGGAAGTGCAGGATTAAGTAATCTGGGTTCTCTGTTTCATAAACAGATTTGGCTTTGCCTTTGTAAAGCAGGTCTTGTTTTTGAAGCTGCATGATGTAAGTCCTATGCATATAGTGTACTGAGCGGGTGTGTCAGCATTACTAAAAAGAGGGTTAAAAAAGTAGAGTGGCGGCGATAAATAATAAAGCTGACGATTAATTGCCAGCTTGACTATTTGTGGATACTTGACGATGAGGAGGTGGTAATTGATAACGTTTACCAGACTCGTTTTCAACATCAAGGGTGTTTACTCCTACGGCAGGAGTTGGATAAAGCGGAACAAAAGGAGCGGTCTCTTGATCTGCAGGCAATTGAATCGGGTCAAGTTTTTCAGCCTTTTGATAGGCTAAGCTGCCATCTTCAATTTTACCAAAAAATCCTTTAGTTGCTTGGCATCCTGATAAAAAAGCAAGGCTGCTTGCCCCAATCACCAAAACCTTCATTGCTGTGCGCAAGGTCGTGGCCAAAGAGGGCTGTGAATGATTTGAAAGTTCAATGTGAGACATGGGTCATCCTTTGTCAGCTGTATAAGCAGAGAGATAAATTTCTCACTGCCATACAACCTGTATTCAAAAGTACTGATAGTCAAAAGTACCGAAATTAAACATACTGGGAACCAGTTGAGGGTTGGTATTATTCAACCAAACCTGCGGCACGTAAGCCGGCATCAACTTGATTATGGTACTGCTCGTTTAGCCAGACCAGTGGCAGACGAATGCCTTGCTCAATTTTACCCATTTTATTCAAAGCATATTTTACTGGAATTGGGCTAGATTCAACAAACATCAGCTTGTGCAGTGGCGCAATGGTATCGTGAATTTTGGTAGCCGTTTCGAAGTCACCTTCTAAAGCAGCATTGAACACTTGGCTCATGGCTTTAGGAACGATATTTGCCGTTACAGAGATGTTGCCTTTAGCACCGTGCTTCATAAGCTCTAATGCAGTACCGTCATCTCCTGATAGCACAACGATACGATCGCCTAAAGCTTCAATTAGCAACTTACCGCGCTCTACAGAGCCGGTAGCATCTTTAATGGCCACAATATTTTCAATATTGGCTAGGCGCTCAACCGTCTCTTGTGCGATATCTACCACAGTACGTCCAGGCACATTATAAAGCATTTGAGGCATATCTACAGCTTCAGCAATCGCTTTGTAGTGCTGAAATAAGCCTTCTTGAGTGGGCTTATTGTAATAAGGAGCGACTAACAAGGCACAATCAGCACCGGCCTCTTTTGCTTCTGAGGTTAATTGAATGGCCTCTAGGGTGTTGTTAGCGCCCGTTCCAGCGATAACAGGAATACGGCCATTAACGTGCTTCACAAAAAAGCGAATCACATCACTGTGCTCTTGCATAGACAATGTAGCAGATTCACCAGTAGTACCCACTGCTACCAAGCAGTCTGTACCTTGCTCAATATGCCAGTCAATTAAATCAGCCAGACGAGGATAATCAATATCGCCATTGGCCAACATAGGGGTGACTAAGGCAACCATTGAGCCTTGTAGTTGGGTTTTAAATTCAGAATAAGGGTTACTCATAATATTGCCTTGTTATTTTTTAACTAAAGTTATATCAACATATTAGCGTGTTTATTTATCATATCAATCTTTTTGAGCAGGTTTGATAGTTGCTAGGACTATCATAACAAGTGCTTTTTACTACGCAACTATGGTTTAAAAACTATGATTTAAAACAGCTTTAAAAATTGCATTTAGTGTAGCACATTCACTCTTACTCAATCATTAAGCTATTTTACGTCTAAACGGCGCTATGTGATACCACACATTTGATAAAAATATGAATAAAAAGTGAAATTTTACTGACCCTGGGTCTTTACGGCCTTTATTGCTACAGACTAAGGCAATCTTACAAACTGTAGTTTCGGATAATAGGGGAGTGTGGTTTAATGACTTCATTGCCATTGGCGGTATAAATTAGCCGCTAAATCAATCGTTAAATCAACAGTTGCAAGCACAATTACAGGCACAATAAATATTTTAAAGGATTAAGTTAGATGACAAATGAAAGCATAAAAAATACAGAACGTAAATACGGCATAGTGCTTTATGGCGCCACAAGTTTCGTGGGCCAATTGGTTGCCGCTTATTTACAAAAGTTTTTAGCAGAAGACGACTCAAGCAACGAGGTAAGCTGGGCCATTGCCGGCCGTAATCAACAGAAGCTTGAGCAGGTCAAAAAACAGGTGGGCAATAGTGAATTACCCCTCATCATTGCTGATAGCGAAGACGCCGATAGTCTAAATGAAATGGCGGCACAAGCCCAAGTGATTATCTCTACTGTGGGACCTTACCTAAAGTATGGAGAGCCCTTGATCAAAGCGTGTGCCGAAAATGGCACAGACTATGTCGACTTAACAGGTGAGGCTTTATTTATCAAAGATATGCTGGATAAGTATCAGCAAACCGCCAAAGATTCGGGCGCTCGTATTGTCAACTCTTGTGGCTTTGATTCTCTACCTTCAGATTTGGGTGTGTTATTTACCCAAAACTGTGCGCAAAAGGCGAATGGTGAGTATTGTGACACCATCAATATGCGAGTTAAAGCTGCCAAAGGCGGGTTATCTGGCGGAACCGTCTCATCAATGGCGACAATATTTGAGGAAATAGCCAAGGACAAATCGCTGCGCAAACAGTTGGCCAACCCTTATATCTTAAATGATGATGCTAAGCGTCCTAATGTGCGTCAAGAGAATGTCAGTCTGCCACAATGGGACGCTGACAATGAGCGCTGGGTAGCTCCGTTTATTATGGCCTCTATTAACACTCGCATCGTTCACCGCTCTAACCAGTTACGTGATTACCAATATGGCCGTGACTTTAAATATGACGAAGCTATTTGGTTGCCAGCTGGCCTAAAAGGGCGCCTGATGAGTTATGGAATGACGGCGGGTATTGCAGGCTTTGCTGCCAGTATGATGTTTAAGCCAAGCCGTGACTTACTTAATGAGCATGTCTTGCCGAAGCCTGGTGATGGCCCTTCTAAATCAGAACAAGAAAACGGTTACTTCGATATTCGCTTCTTTGGTTATACCAATAAGAACCACCAAGTGTTGACCAAAGTTACAGGGGATAAAGATCCTGGTTATGGCAGTACCTGTCAGATGTTGGCTCAAAGCGCGCTATGTCTGCTACAAGACATTAGTAAAGAGCAAGTTGCGGGCGGCTTTTGGACTCCGGCTGCGGCCATGGGGGAAACTTTGATTGAACGCCTACAAAACCATGCGGGTCTTGAGTTTGTGGATTTAACTGCTTAGGTTTATTTTAATTAGTAAAGCTTGGCTAAAACAAAAAAGGACAGTCCATGAGGACTGTCCTTTTTTTATAACTTTTTATAACTAGAAATTTAGATTAGCAGCTACTTAAGGCCGGCTTGTTTTAATAAAGCGCCTAATGAACCAATCTTATTTTCTTCAGGCTTTTGTTTAGCAGCTGGCTTGGCTTTGGCATTACGTGGGTTAGTGCGTCCGCCTTTATTAGCTGGTTTCGCTTTATTGCTTCTACGTGGCGGGCGAGCAGCCTTAGCCTCTGCTTTGTCTGCAGCGGGCTTATTCGCAGCAGGTTTGGCTGAAGCAGCTTGCTCAGACTTCATGCTAAAGCCAATACGATTGCGTTTGGCATCCACTGAAATCACGCGAACTGTGACGATATCGCCTGGCTTAACCAAGTTCATTGGGTCTTCAACGAAATCGTTGGCCATCTCAGAGATATGAACCAAGCCATCTTGGTGAACACCTACGTCCACAAAGCAGCCAAAGCCGGTCACGTTAGTCACCACGCCTTCTAATTGCATGCCTTCTTCTAGATCATTGACGCTATTTACATCATCTTTAAACTGAGCGGTTTTAAACTCAGGGCGAGGGTCATGGGCAGGCTTAGCCAGCTCTTGCTTGATGGCAGCAATACTAATGTTTTCATCATTAGCAGCTTCAATACCATCAGTGGCTAGAGTGTTAATAACACTGTCATTGCCTAAGACTTCAGCAATGTCTTTGCCTGATTTTTCTAGAATCTGTTTGACCAAGTCATAGCTTTCTGGATGCACGCCGGTAGCGTCTAGTGGCTCTTCGCCATCACGAATACGTAAGAAACCTGCGGCCTGCTCAAAGGTTCTCACCCCCAATCTTGGCACATCTTTTAACTGCTCACGATTGGTAAAGGCACCGTGCTCTTTGCGATAATTAACAATCTGCTGAGCCACGTTGCGGTTTAAACCAGCAATGTGAGCTAAAATAGCAGGGCTGGCAGTATTCACATCAACGCCAACCGCGTTCACACAGTCTTGAGTGACTTTATCTAGGCTGTCAGACAACTGAGACTGGTTCACATCATGTTGATATTGGCCGACACCAATGGCTTTTGGCTCAACTTTCACCAGCTCTGATAGTGGGTCTTGTAAGCGACGAGCAATTGATACGGCGCCGCGGATTGATACGTCTAAGTCTGCTAACTCATCGCTAGCCAGCTCACTGGCTGAATAAACAGAAGCGCCAGACTCATTTACCACGACAGCTTTGGCGGTGATGGCGTCATCAGCATCGATAACTTCTTTGATCATGGCATCGGTTTCGCGACTGGCTGTACCGTTACCGATGGCTACCAATTCAACGTTATGGGCTTTTAAAAGCTCAGCGATGGTAGCTTTCGCTTCTTCCATCTTGTTGTCTGGAGCAAAAGGATACACGGTAGCTGTGGCAGGCGTGTCTTCAGCGTCACGGATAACTTGACCTTGAGCATCAATAACCGCCATCTTCACACCATGGCGAATACCAGGGTCTACACCTAAGATAACTTTACGGCCTGCAGGTGCTGCCATTAATAAGTGTTGCAGGTTGCTGGCAAAAACATCAATGGCATCGGCTTCAGCGGCCAAACGTTTTTCTGTTAATAAGCGGTGCTCTAAATGAGGGCGCCATTTGTCTTTCCACAGGCTATTTGCGGCTGCGACTAAGAACTCACGACGCGCTTCAGGCTGTTTGGCATCTAATTCAAATTTGCTGATAATTTTTTCAACAAAAGGCGCATCTTCACCATCAACTTTAAGGACCAGTACGTTTTCTTGACGGCCACGTAGCATAGCAAGAAGGCGATGGTTGGGTAGGCGTGCTAAGCTTTCGCTGTGCTCGAAGTAGTCTGCAAACTTCTCGCCGACTTCACGCTTCTCTTCATTGGCTAGGTTTGAATTGATAGTGGCTGTTTTGGCGAACCCAGTACGTAAAGTATCTAGAAGTTCTAACTCTTGAGTCCAGTCATCAATGATAATGGCTTCAACACCATCCAGCTGTTTTTCAGCATCTGAGAAGTCAACCTCAATCTCATTACCTGTATCATCGGTAATGGTTTCAGGCAACTGATAACCTTCTAACGCTTCAGTAGGGGTAATCTCAGTAGTTAACAGCTTTTCAGCGACCTGGCCTAAGCCTGCAGCTCGGGCTTTGGCAGCCAAAGAGCGGCGGCGAGGGCGGTAAGGCAGGTAGATGTCTTCTAGCTCAAGCTTTGAGGTGGCTTGCTCAATACGAGCTTGCAATGCTTCAGTTAGATTGCCTTGGCTTTGTAGTAGCTCAAGTATCTTGGCACGACGTGACGCCATGTCACGTTCATAATTTAAGCCTTTTTCCAAAGCACGTAGTTGGCTGTCATCCAGGCCTTGCGTCTTTTCTTTACGATAACGGGCGATAAACGGCACCGTGGCACCTTCGTCGTAAAGCTTAACAAACGCATTGACTTGCGCAGGCTTAATGCCTAGCTCTTTTGCAAGCTTGGTATGGATGTTGGCAATGACATCAGCGGGCAAATTAGTACTGCCTTGGCTGGTAGGGGTGTTGGTAGTTGGGGTATCGGTTTGGTTCATATCCGTATCGAAGTTAATAAATGTGGTTGGCATTATAGCAAAAGCTGACATAATAAAAACGCTTTTGCATATTTATGTTTATTTCTGTCAATTAGTCTTGATTAATTAACAAACCCATACAGCACTACTATGTAATAGGTGTGTAATTTGTTTCATAATCTTATACACTAAATGATATGCCTTGTCAGGATTAATATAACACTCTATGAGCAATAGAGGATTCTAGGATGACAAGAGGGAGGAAGCAATAACTCCTTAGCATTACTTTATATCCGTATCTCTTTATGCTCCAGTTGGTCATATTAAGTTACTCTCATTAAGTTAGTCATTGATTAATACTGGCATCATAACCATATATAACATAAGACCTAACTGGATTTTGTTTTAGATATCAAAAATGCAAAATGTATTTTTCCCTTTACCCTTTGGGTTACTATAATAAATAAACAATAGGAAAATATTATGTCAGACAATAAAATCAACAATACCGACAGTTTAACCCACCGCATATTGGTGGTAGATGATGATGCTCGTTTGCGCTCATTGCTACAACGTTTTCTAGAAGATGACGGCTTTGTGGTGCGTACCGCCCATGATGGCAGTCAGATGGATAAGCTGATGCAGCGTGAGCTGTTCTCTTTGGTGGTGCTAGATTTAATGCTACCTGGAGAAGATGGTATCAGCATCTGTAAGCGTTTGCGTGAAGACAATAGTGATATTCCTATCATTATGTTGACTGCCAAAGGCTCAGACAGTGATCGTATCGCGGGTTTAGAGGCGGGCGCTGATGATTATCTGCCAAAGCCGTTCAACCCAAAAGAGCTATTGGCGCGTATTAAAGCCGTTCTGCGTCGTCACAGCCGTGAGCTACCTGGCGCCCCATCACAGCAAGTAGAGGTGGTACAGTTTGGTCCTTGGACTTTAGATTTATCAACCCGTACTCTTAAGCGTGATGGCAACGTGGTCACTTTAACCACAGGTGAGTTCTCAGTATTAAAAGCTTTGGTTCAGCACCCTCGTGAGCCATTAACTCGTGATAAGCTTATGAACTTAGCCCGAGGTAGAGAGTGGGGAGCCATGGAACGCTCTATCGACGTTCAAGTTTCACGCTTACGTCGTCTGATTGAAGACAATCCTTCACAGGCTCGATATATTCAGACGGTCTGGGGCGTGGGTTACGTGTTCGTTCCCGATGAAGAAGATGCGTAGGGATGATTGCTTAGGAATGATTAAGATAATTTCCTGAAAGCAAAAAGGCACTCTATATCAGATAGAGTGCCTTTTTTATCACCAGTCGCCGTAAAACCACCCACTTCAGGGCATAGGTATCTACACAAATTTACTAGCGGCATCAGCAAATTCACTTAGTTTGTCAGGGGGATAATGATTTACCAGTTCGGTAAAATTAAGCCACTGGAACAATCCTGCCATCACAGCAGGTGCGGTTATTGGTTTGCTCCGTTTCATTTGCCGACCTGAGAGGCGCACTAAAAACAAAGCAAACTCTTGTGACTGTTTATCAGATGCTTGCATAATACGCCACACGAGCGTACAAGCCTGAGAGGCAATTAACAACCGCTTAAAATAAGCGTCTCCACTTTGCTGTAACCAGGACTCTA
>NZ_FUGD01000012.1 GCF_900162815.1 Psychrobacter pasteurii
CGAGACTTTCCTAAACTTTGTGTAACTGCTTATAATCCATAGTAAAGGAGAATAAGCAATGACAAAAGAAACAGAACTAAAAAAACTAGCCGAACAAATGGCCAAACACGTTGGCAGCTTTGAAGATATTAAAGCATTTCAAAAACAGCTCATGCAGTCATTTATTGACACTGCCTTAGAAGCCGAGATGGAAGAACATCTTGGCTACCCCAAGCATGAGAAGGCGGATAAGCCAAACAAACGTAACGGTCACACCAAAAAGACAGTACGCAGCGACACAGGCGATCTTGAGATATCCACCCCCAGAGACCGTGAAGGGAGCTTTGATCCTGTATTGGTTGGCAAACACCAAACCCGTATTACCGGGCTCGATGATAAAATCATATGTCACTACAGGCATAGCCTTCCGTCTTGCGCTTCGGGCAAGTGTCTCCCAGACACTTGCTGATCCTCGCTCATACGCCAAAGGTCAGACAACCACTGAGATTGTTGAGAGTATCAAAGATATCTATGACGTTGATATCTCAACGAGCCTCGTTTCCAGAGTTACTGACAACATCATAGATGACATCACAGCATGGCAGAACCGGCCATTAAGTAGCTTATATCCTATCGT
>NZ_FUGD01000007.1 GCF_900162815.1 Psychrobacter pasteurii
TAGGACTTACGCAAAACCAGAGATATATTGCCAACCTAAAGCATAGCGTAGTACCATAATAGTCATGAAGAAGCCTAAAATAACCCGACTAGATTATTGCCAGTATCTCATGGTGAGCCAGATAAACTACACCATCACCAACTATGCTGATCATCATCCTGAGAACATCAGTCATGACCATATCAACCGTTATATTAAAGGTGACAAGCTCAAACCTCGTCTAGTATGGGAACAAGTTAAACAAGACATTGTCGCCGATGCTGAGGGTTACTTGCTCTTTGATGATACGGTATTAGACAAAGATCACAGTCATAAGATAGAACTGGTCAACCGCCAATATAGTGGCAATGCTAAACGATTAATTAAAGGCATTGGTCTTGTAAACTGCATCTACGTTAACCCGCATACCCAGCAGTATTGGGTTATTGACTACCGTATTTACGACAAAGCCATCGATGGTAAAACCAAGCTTGATCATTTAAAAGATATGTTACGACACACGATCGAGTACAAGCAATTGGTATTTAAAACGGTGCTTATGGACAGCTGGTATGCCACTAAAGATATCATGCTGACCATTGATGGTTTAGGTAAAATCTTTTACTGTCCGCTTAAGAGCAACCGCTTGGTTGATGATTCTAAGGGGCAACGCGCTTATACCTCAGTCAGTGCTTTACAATGGACTGAGGCCGAACAAGATAATGGCAAATTAATTAAGATCAATAAATTTCCTAAAGACTATAAAGTGCAACTGTTTCGGGTTGTGGTGAGTACTCACCGCACGGATTGGGTCGTAACCAACGACACCACTCAAACAAATCGTGATGACGTACAACAGGTGTGCGCCATACGCTGGAAGATTGAGCAGTTTCATCGTGAGATTAAGCAATTAACAGGTATAGAGTCTAATCAGTGTCGAAAAGCACGTATTCAGCGCAATCATATTTGCTGTTCTATATTAGTTTGGATAAGTTTGACCCGTATTGCTAGGCAGACAAAGAAAACGGTATATCAGTTAAAACATGGCTTGCTGGATGACTATCTCTGCGAGCAGTTGCGCTCGCCTAGACTGATTGTTGCGTAAGTCCTA
>NZ_FUGD01000079.1 GCF_900162815.1 Psychrobacter pasteurii
TATCTCTATTAAAGACGACTTCCAAGCCATGCTCAAAGCCTATAAATATCGCATTTACCCAAATCGTGAACAGCAGGTGCTTATCGAAAAGCACTTTGGTTGTAGCCGTTTTGTGTTCAACTGGGCGTTGGCTTTGCAAAAACGCTACTACGCTATATTTGGTAAGTCTTTATCACGAACCAAGATTCAAAGTCACTTGGTTAAGAAAAAGAAAAAGGCTAAATTTTCATGGCTTAGTGAAGTTAATAGCCAGTCGTTACTAAATGCCTTGCTCAATGTACATACCGCTTTTACTAACTTCTTCAAAGGTCAGGCTAAGTTTCCACGTTTTAAATCTAAAAAAATCCCTCAACGTAGCTACCAATGCCCCCAACACTGCACGGTAAACTTTGCACAAGGCATGATCAACCTACCTAAAATAAAGGGTATTAAGACCGTATTTAGCCGTGAGTTTGAAGGTAAGATTAAAACAGTAACGATTAGTAAGACAGCAACAGGCAAATACTATGCAAGTATTTTAGTTGAAAACAATGAAGTTGCACCAACACCTACCACAATAGAGCCTAGCTTAACTGTTGGTATTGACTTAGGCATCAGTCATCTACTTGTTCTGTCTGATAGCAGCAAGGTTGATAACCCAAAACATTTATCCAAAGCCAGTCAAAGACTTTCCGCACAGCAAAAAATCTTTGCTCGTAAACAAAAACAAAGTAAAAACTATCAAAAACAAAAATTAGCAGTTGCTCGTATTCATGAAAAAGTACGCAACCAGCGCTTAGACTTACACCATAAAGTCACGCATAAACTGATTTGCGAAAACCAAGCGACCAGTTATGCGATTGAAGATTTGGCGGTGAAAAATATGGTAAAGAACCGTAAACTTGCCAAAGCCATTAATGATGTTGGCTGGGGACAGTTTGTTACTCTGCTTACTTACAAGGCTAAGTGGTACGGCAAAAATGTTCTAAAAGTAAATCGGTTTTTTGCCAGTTCTAAAATTTGTTCGCATTGTCATCACAAACTAGAGAGTCTGCCGTTATCGGTGCGTCATTGGACGTGTCCTAGCTGTCAAACACAGCATGACCGTGATATCAATGCAAGCAATAATATACGCCAACAGGCGTTAGCTGATGTAGCAGGACTTGCTACTGTGTAAAGAGTTCCCCCATGCCTATACCTATCAGCGTAGGTGGCATGGCGAAAGGTAGTAGCTTAGGTTGCTATGGGTCGCAAAGACTCCCCCACCATAACCGCTAGGTTTGGTGGTGGGAGTAGGTCAAAAAATTATGTTCTATAATGAGTTAGCGGTGCTGTAATAATCATTTGTAGTCCTCTTTTTAGTTCGTATAATAGAGACTTTATTGATAAGCAGCTGTAACTTTCTATCAGCCCATTGGTCCTCGTTAAGGAAATTTACCACAACATTATGCCTAAACTCTCTAAGCATCCTCTTACTGATATCTTTACCTCTACCAATGAAGCCTTATTTCCTATAGACAACTCTCAAAGGCGCTGGCTGTATCCAGCACATGCCGCTGCAGGTAGCCTATGGTTGGCGAGTCTTACAGATTGTTCAGTGGCCAATGTGGGCAATCGTCTTAAGGTGGTGGTAACTAAAGATCAAAACCAGCTCAATCAAATTGAAACAGAGTTGGCATTTTGTGGGGTGGATGCTTATGTGTTTCCAGATTGGGAGACACTGACCTACGATGAGTTATCCCCGCATCAAGATATTGTGAGTGAGCGAATCAACTTACTGACTGAAATGCCTAAAAGTGGCGTTTTACTCATTAGTATCCAAACTTTAATGCAGCGCGTCGCCCCACCAAGCTGGCTAATTGGTCAGCATTTTGATTTAAGTGTTGGAGATGTCTTTGACATAAATGCTCAAAGAGAGATGCTGGCTGCGGCAGGCTATCGAGCAGTAGACAATGTGTTTGAGCCTGGTGAGTTTGCAGTACGTGGTAGTGTGATCGATATTTTCGCTATGGGTCAGCCGTTCCCTCTGCGTCTGGATTTATTTGATAATGAAATCGAGACCATAAGATTTTTTAACCCACAAACTCAGCGCACGTTATCTACTGAGACCTTGGTAGAGCTGGTATCAGGTAGGGCAGATGCGGATCGAGCCAATCAGCACGACTTGACGGTAGAGTCTTTATCCTTATTGCATAAGCTCCCTGATGTATCGAAGCCAATTACTGAGTTTCAGATTTTACCGGCCAAAGAGTTTCCTTTAGATGAAGGCAAAGAGACATTTCGCAATAACTTTGCCGCAATGTTCCCTAATGTCAGTAGTCGCCGCTTTGAGCTGCATAAAGATGTGATGGCTGGCATTGCCACGAGTGGTCTTGAATACTATCAGCCGCTGTTCTTTGATTTAGAAGACTGGAATCAAACAGGTCACTTATTTACCTATTTGCCTAAAGATGCGCTGTTTATTATCGATGAAAATATCTCAGAGTCTCAGGCCGATTATTGGTCACAAATTCAGCGCCGCTATGAAGAGCGCCGTCATGATATTGATAAGCCTATTTTAGAGCCGAAGCTGCTTTACTTACCCAGTAATGAAACTAATGAGAAGTTAAAGGCTTATTCTCGCATTATTTTGAGCCAAAACGACTTGCAAGCATCTGACAACAGTCAAACAGGTAAGGTGCGCCTGCCTGCAGTAACGCCCCCTGACTTGCCTGTCAGTCACCAAAAAGCTGAGCCTTTGCTAGAGCTATTAAATTATGCAGAAGGTCATTGGGGCGATCAAGAGGCAGAAAGTGAGCAAGTCATAGACAAGCCCGTGCCTCGTCCTATATTGATAGTGGCGGAAACGGCGGGTCGTCGTGAGATTTTATTAGAGCTGTTCCGTGGAAAAATTAACGTTAAGACCTTTGAGGGATTACAGCAGTTTTTACACAGTGAGCTTTATCAAAATAATGGGAATATGGAGGGCGGTAAGCCCACAGTAGGCTTAACCATTGCACCGATAGAGCGAGGGGCAGTAATAGCCAATCACTTATCTATTATTAGTGAAACTCAGTTATTTGGTAGGCAAGTCCTGCAAACCCGTCGCCGTCGTCAAAGTGATGTGTCAGAAGAGTTCTTGATTAAGAGCGTGACAGAGCTTACCGAGGGCAGTCCGGTGGTTCATATTGACCAAGGTATTGGTCGTTATCATGGATTAATTACTTTAGATATCGGTGAGGGTGAGCAAGAATTTATTCATCTAAAATATGCCGATGATGCCAGCATTTATGTGCCAGTAGCTAACTTGCAGCTCATTAGCCGTTATAGTGGCGGTGATCCAGCGCTTGCGCCGCTGCATAAGATTGGTAGTGGGAAGTGGGATAAGGCCAAACAAAAAGCCTTAGAGCAAATCCATGACGTGGCAGCAGAACTATTAAATATGCAGGCCCGTCGTCAAGCCAAAGAGGGCATTCATTTTAAAGTTGAAACTGCCCAGTATGAGTTGTTCGCCAGTCAGTTTGCTTTTGAAGAGACGCCTGATCAGGCCAATGCCATCGATGCAGTTATGCATGATATGAAGCAGAATAAACCCATGGATCGTCTAATTTGTGGTGACGTGGGCTTTGGTAAAACAGAAGTGGCCATGCGAGCGGCTTTCATTGCCGTAAATAGTGGCTATCAGGTAGCGGTATTGGTTCCGACCACCTTGCTGGCAGGTCAGCATGAAGATAACTTCAAAGACCGCTTTGCCGATTGGCCAATCCGAGTAGAGACTTTGTCTCGTTTTGGTGGCAAAAAATACCAAGACCAAGTATTAGAAGATTTGGCCGCCGGTAAAGTAGATATCGTTATTGGTACCCATAAGCTGCTACAAAAAGACGTTAAATTTGCCAATTTAGGCTTAATGATTGTCGATGAAGAGCACCGCTTCGGGGTGCGTCATAAAGAGCGTATCAAGGCCATTCAAAGTGATGTGGATAGTTTGTCTATGACGGCCACACCGATTCCACGTACGCTGAACATGGCATTAACCGGTATGCGCGATATGTCAATTATTGCCACGCCGCCTGCTCGCCGATTGGCGATTAAAACCTTCGTAATGCAAAAGACAAATCAGCTGATGAAAGAGGCTATTTTGCGTGAGCTGTTACGTGGTGGACAGGTCTATCTACTACACAATGACGTGGCCAGTATCGAGCGTATGGCAGAGAATATTCGCGAGCTAGTACCTGAGGCTCGTGTGGGCGTTGCGCACGGTCAGATGAATGAGCGTGGGCTTGAGCAGGTGATGCAGCAGTTTTATCACAAAAAATTTAACGTACTGGTCTGTACCACCATTATCGAAACCGGCATCGATGTGCCTAACGCGAATACCATTATTATTGAGCGTGCCGATAAATTTGGCTTAGCTCAATTGCATCAGCTGCGTGGCCGAGTAGGGCGCAGTCATCATCAAGCCTATTGCTACCTGTTAGTACCTTCTATCAAAGGGCTAAAAGGGGATGCTAAGAAGCGTCTGCATGCCATTGAAAGAGCCAATACACTAGGGGCAGGCTTTATGTTGGCCAGTGAAGACTTGGAGATTCGTGGGGCTGGCGAGATACTCGGTAAACAGCAAAGCGGTAACATGCAGGCCATCGGCTTTAGTCTCTACATGGATATGCTCGAGCGTGCGACTAAAGCCATCAAAGCAGGTAAAGAGCCGGACTTAAATACACCATTGTCCTTGACCAGTGATATTAATTTGCACTGCTCAGCGCTGATACCAGAAGACTATGTCAATGATGTACCGCAGCGTTTGTTATTTTATAAGCGTATTAGCAATGCTGAAGATAAGGACACCTTAACCGATATTAGAACTGAGATGATTGATAGGTTTGGGACGCTTCCAGATCAAACTAAGCAGTTATTTGCTATCCATCAGTTACGGGTTCAGGCCGAGCCTTTGGCCATCTATAAGATAGACGCGACAAGCAGCAGCGTGGTATTAGAGTTTGCTCCAGATACTCCTGTTGAAGCTTTGGCTATTATTCAGCTGATTCAGTCGGATGGCAATCGCTATCGCATGAATGGGGCTTCAGGCATTCGCTATACCAATCCTGATAAGCTTGAGACACCGCAGCAGCGAGTGGATGTGGTCCGTGAGCTATTAAACCACTTCTCAAAGCACGTGGCCCAAAAAAAAGAGGGTAGCAATAACGGAAATACTTAATTTCTATCTGTAGCTATATCTACTCATAGAGTCATTAAATCGTCATGGTGCTTTAATCTAATTGTCATCAATTACTAGTATCTTAGAGTCATCAAATAACAGGATGATATGAAAAATTAAGGGGCTGTCCTAGATAAGTAAAATTATTTAGGATAGCACTATGAGAAAGAGTAAACTAAGTTGGTATAAACAAAACAGACTCATCGAGCTATTTGTTGCCGGTTCTACCGCGAGAACAGCAGCAAGCCTAGTCGGTGTTAATAAAACCACAGCCAGTTATTACTTTCATAGGCTAAGACTGCTTATTTACGAGAATAGTCAAGACCCTGGTCTATTTGAGGGCGAAATCGAAGTAGACGAATCATACTTTGGTGGCACTCGTAAAGGCAAGCGAGGGCGAGGTGCTGGTAGCAAAGTGCCCGTGTTTGGTCTATTAAAGCGTAATGGCAAGGTCTACGCTTGTATTATACCCAATGCTAAAGCAGATACTTTGATCCCCATTATAAGAGAAAAAGTGAAGCCTGATAGCATTGTTTATACTGACTCATTTAAAAGCTATAACGCATTAGATGTCAGTGAGTTTACTCATTATCGTATCAACCACTCCAAAACCTTTGTTAATGACAAGAATCACATTAATGGTATAGAGAACTTTTGGAACCAAGCTAAACGGCATCTACGTAAGTTTAACGGAGTTCCAAAAGAGCATTTTCACTTCTATTTAAAGGAATGTGAGTGGCGTTTTAATCACAGTGACCCAAAGTCGCAATTATT
>NZ_FUGD01000095.1 GCF_900162815.1 Psychrobacter pasteurii
ATGATAGAGATATCAATGCTGCTAAGAACATCCTTGCGGTCGGGCTTGACCGTCTAGCTGTAGGAATCCCCTCGGTTTAGCGAGGGGAGGAAGTCAAAAGTATTAAAGAGCGATCTGCTTGGAGTAAGCACTGCTATCTTCCTACATTATGAAATAGAGCCTAGTAATTATATATAATTTAATATATTATATATTAATATAGTAATTGGATTTTAATCAAAGTAGCCATTAAGGAAGGAGTCTATTATGCAAAAGAATGTTGGCAATACAGACAGAATGATCAGAATCATCGCAGGAATTATTATTCTAGCCATTGGTGTTTATTATGGTAGCTGGTGGGGGCTGATAGGTCTTATACCTTTATTCACTGGTTTAACTCGGTCTTGTGTACTGTATAAAATGCTAGGTATTAATACTTGCAAGCTTAAATAATCTATTTTTTGGTCCAGTATCCCGTTAACTCAAATTAGGAGAGAGCAGTGAGTAAATCTTTTAATGACATCACCAAGCATGTGAGCAAAAACTTAGCCATACTAGGAAAAACTATTCCAGACACCACCAAAGCCTTTTCAGGTCTGGCACAAACGGCTTCAGCAGAAGGGGTGCTCGATGAAAAACAAAAAGAACTTATTGCTTTGGCGATTGCTGTATCACAGCGCTGTGATGCGTGCATTGGTTTTCATACCAAAGCGTTAATCAAGCTTGGCGCTACGCGTGAAGAGATTGCTGAAACATTGGGTGTTTGTATTTATATGGGTGGTGGTCCCAGCTACATGTATGCGGCTGAAGCTATGTCTGCTTTTGAAGAGTTCAGTAAGTAGAGTAGAACCAAAGCACAATTAAAACAGAGGATTCTTCGCTTTTGAAATACTAACAATATTGGGTAATACCAGTAAATTTGAGTTACTGAGCTTTTAATTATCGAAGTCTTAATCACTGTGGCCTGAGAGGTTATAGGGATTAAGGCTTTTTTTATGCTCACAGTCCTTAATCCCTAAAAGGAATATGGAATTGTATTGGTTAATCCTTAAATATAATGTAATATCATATTATATGTTTCTGAAAGGTAACTATTAAAACAATTATATTTCAACAAGATTTCAGTGAGTAATAGGCTTAAAAGTAGTTTTTGGTTACTTTTTTCCTATTACTGCTATTAATTGTCTGTATGACCTAAGTTCCTTAACGGTACGGTCATACGAAAAAAAAGGTTTTAGCAGTCATGAATATGACAAAAAGAAAATGGCCAATGATTATCGTAATAGGGGCATTATTGGCTTTAATACTGGCGTTTTTGTTCAGTATGATGCTGACCAAAATGCGCAGTGTCGATGAATCTGTGAGTACCTCGATTCAAGTGGATATCAACGATCCAGAACTGATTAAAAGAGGGGAGTACGTAGCCCGCACTGCAGACTGTGTGGCCTGTCATAGTACCTTAGATGGCGAAGCCTACGCTGGCGGTCTGCCGATGTTGACCCCACTAGGTGCTATTTATTCAACCAACATTACCCCAGACAAAGAAACGGGTATCGGTAACTATACTTTGGCCCAGTTCATTAACTCAGTGAAGCATGGGGTCCGTGCTGACAACTCGGCGCTGTATCCTGCGATGCCTTATCCTTCTTATCAAATCATGCCTGATGAAGATATCGCCGCTATGTATGCCTATTTTATGTCGGCGGTAAAACCGGTGAAACAAGCCAACTTAAAAAGTGAACTGCCTCCTGTATTCAACTGGCGCTGGCCTTTGGCATACTGGCAAGCGATGTTTGCACCAGAGCGTGAGTTTGTGGCAGAAACTGATGACAAAGTATTAGCAAGAGGTCAGTACTTAGTTGAAGGTCCAGGTCACTGTGGGTCTTGTCACACCGAACGAGGGATTGGCTATCAAGAAGTGGCCTTATCTAACACTGACTCTGATAAATATCTAAGTGGTGCTGTCATTGATGGATGGCGTGCTAAGAGCCTGCGTGGTGAACATCGCGGCTTAGGTACTTGGAGTACAGAAGAGCTGGTCGACTTCTTTAAGACAGGTCGTACCGATAAAGTGGCTGCTTTTGGTGCCATGGCAGAGGTGGTCGAGCACAGTACTCAGTATATGACTGAGGAAGACTTGCATGCTATGTCAGCTTATCTGAAAACCTTAAGTCCTGCGCCAGGTAAAGAAGTGACGCTACCTGCCAAAGAGGACACCACGACACAAAAACTACTTGATGGCACTTATGATAGCCGCGGCGCCATCTTATATGCGGAATACTGTCAGGTTTGTCACCGTGCCGATGGTAAGGGAGTGCCACGTATCTTCCCAGCATTAGACGCCAACAGTGCAGTGATTGCTCGTGATGCGGACTCAGTTTTGCAAATCACCATGAATGGTGGTCGTATGCCGAAGACCCCACATGATCGTATGGCCTTTACTATGCCTGAGTTTAAGCACTTGAGTGACTCAGATATTGCAGAAATTGTGAACTATGTTCGTAACAGCTGGACCAACCAAGCGCCAGAGATTGATACCACAGACGTTGTTAAGATGCGTGCTTTTTTAAATGCTAAACCAGTCACAGCCACAGATTTACCAATGGATCTTACTGTGTCTGCAGAGCCAAAAGGAGCGGGTAATGAATAATTTAAATATGATGGATACCGCTAAAATCAAAAAATCAGTATTTGCTTTAACTATGTTAGGGGCTATGGCAGTGGCTGTAAGTGGCTGTTCTGACCCCAAGCCTGCGGATCGAGCAGCTCCAGAGTTTGTGGTAACCACAGCGGATGATGCCAACGAAGACATCGGTAAATACGTGCTACCACAAGATACTGAGATTTTAAAAGAACCCAATACAGATGAAATCTTCTATGGTAAGCGTTTATTAAACGAAACCAAACGCCTGCTTCCTGAGCATGTGGGCGCAGAGATGAACTGTAACAGCTGTCATATCTCACAAGGTAAAGTGCCTCTTGGTGACCCGTATATTAATAGTTTTAACACTTATCCTAAAGTGATGCCTCGTGCGGGAAAAGAAGTCGATTTAGAGGGACGAATTAATGGCTGTTTCCAACGCTCTATGAATGGTAAGCCACTAGATAGGGAGGGGCCTGAGATGAAAGCTATGATTGCTTACATGGAATGGCTCAGCCAAAAGATACCTGAAAGCCAACGCGTAGATATCCAAAACGCAGGGGATATCGACACTTCACTAGTAGCGGATACAGACCGTGGTGAGAAGATTTACTACGCTCAGTGTGCCAGCTGCCACGGCGACAATGGTGAAGGCTTAAAAGACAGTCGTGGCGATATCGTATTCCCGCCACTGTGGGGTGATGAGTCCTTTAATATTGGTGCGGGTATGGCACGTACTTATAAAGCGGCTGCCTTTGTGAAATACAACATGCCCATGAGTGTACAGACGAAGGGTTTATGGGGTCATGGCGGTATCTTAACTGATCAAGATGCAGTGGATGTGGCGGAGTTCTTCGCTCACAAACCACGTCCTGAATTCCCAGGGAAAGTGAATGATTGGCCAAGTGGTAAAAAGCCGAAGGATGCTCGTTACTAATAGAGTTTTTTATTGAAATAAAATCCAGGCCTTCAATGAGCTTAAGCTTGTTGAAGGCTTTTTGTTGCCTAAAGCTTGCTTGCCTCTACCATAAGCCACATAATTCAATACTCCATATTTGGCTAAATCCTGATACTCTAGCCTTAACCTAGATAATCTACGAACTTTTTGTGTGGTTTACCCTTACTATGACCCTTGATCATACCGCTAATTTAGAACAGGCGCTCCTATCGAGTTTTACCCATCATAAGCAGCAGCTACTGGGAAGACGAGTCTGGTTGGCTTGCAGTGGTGGGCGAGATTCATTGAGTTTGGCCCATCTCTGCCAACACTTATTTAAAGAGGGTAAGCTGCCCTTTTTACCACAGCTGTTACATATCAATCATGGTATGCAGCAAGCCAATGCTGCTTGGGCCGAGCAAGTATTACAGTGGGCTGAGCAAAATAATCTGCCTTGCCAAGTGCTTAAGATAAACCTAATAAAAAAGACTGAGCAAGAAGCCCGTCAAGCAAGGTATGAGGCAATGATGAGCGTCATGAATCATCAAGATGTCTTAATACTGGGCCACCATCAAGATGATCAGGTCGAGACGCTATTAATGCGCCTGTTCAATGGGGCAGGGGTCAATGGCCTTAGGGGAATGAAAGATTGGTCTAGCAAAAAGAGTCAGGCTCAAGAGGGCAGTCAAAAAAGCATATTCTTATGGCGCCCCTTGCTAACGGTTAGTCGCCAACAAATCACCCAATACGCAAATAATGAAAACTTAAACTATATTGATGACCCCACCAATGTGGCTTGGCAGAGCAGGGGTAGTGGTAATGAGTTTGACCAAAATCAGCTTAATGATAGGGCTTGGCTGCGTAGTGTGCTATTGCCACATATTACCCAGCGCTATCCTAAGGCCAAACAAGCGATCGCTCGTACTGGGCAGTTGATGCAAGAGGCGAGCGTTATTCTCAATGAACAAAGTAAGGCGGACTTATCGCAGTCACTAATGACAGATAGACCTTATTGTTCTGTACTAGATATCAATCAACTGACTGAGTTATCTACTGCACGTCAATCAGCCCTTATTCACAGCTGGCTGGCGCCCTCTGCCACTGAACTACCTCCTTCTAGACGGCTGGTAGAAGAAGTGTTGAGCTTAGTACATCGCAAAGACAGCGATCATCAAACTTGTTTGTATTGGGATAGTGGGGTTTATCAATATCAGATTCGCCGTTATCAGCATAAGTTATATCGATTGTGGCAAAGCTGGGAGCAGTGGCTACAATTACCGCCGGCAACGCAGCAGGTTAATCTTGATAGTCAGTCAGAAATAGCACCTCGTTTTTCGTTAAAACCATCAAATACCAGTTTTGAGTGGTCTTTAACCGGGCTGTCTAACCTAACTTTTGGAATACAACAGCAGCTTATTTTGTCATCTAATACTAATACGGCTGTTGAGACTGGTTTAGAGTTAAAGTCGGCAAAGCTTCTATTTCAGCCCTTACCGCGTACTAAAAAGATAGCTTTACCGGGCAGAGTAGGGCGTAAATCGGGCAAAAAGCTGTTACAAGCGCTAGATCTCCCCAGTTTTATGCGGCCGTCTGTGGTGCTGTGCTCAATTCAGCTGTCATCTCAAGTTGCAGAGTTTCCTTTACTATTAATTACACCTGAGCGAATACTGGCCTTGCAAAGCCAGTTTGCGCCGTCGATTCAGCAGCTTATAGAAGATAATAATCTCCTTAGTGAAGTGCGTAATTTGTAGCTTTAAGCTCTATTAGTAGAGTCAACTCATTGAAAATCAGTGGCGGTGAGTTGAGTAATATAATCCATAAAATGATGTGTTACACTAGCAACATTACGAATGCTTCTAGTGTTTGTATAAAATATAACACTGATTGAAGTAACACTGAATTAACAAATGCTAGGTCACAAATTGTGCCAAGCCAAGCTTTAAATAATGGGAAGAACAATGGCAGAACTTAAAGGGAAGAAAATCAGCTTTATTGGCGGCGGTAATATGGCCCAAGCCTTAATTAGTGGGCTGATAGGTCGAGGTATTAATCCATCAGACATTACCGTTGCCGATCCTTCAGAGGACATTCGCAATAGCTTAAAGCAACAAAAAATTAATGCTGTAGATCCTACAGGCAATACAGAAACAGACAATTCACAAGTCGCCGTGAAGGGTGCGGACGTGGTGGTTTTAGCGGTTAAGCCTCAAGTCATGCGTCAAGTGGTGTCTGATTTTGCTGACGTATTAGATAGGCAGCTTATCATTTCAGTGGCTGCAGGCTTGTCTACAGACAGCATAAGTAAAATGCTAGGCGGCTATAAAAACATCGTTCGTGCCATGCCAAATACTCCCGCCATGATTCAAAAAGGGGCGACTGGACTTTATGCTACTGACTACATCAATGAAGCAGATAAGACCTTAGCTGCCTCAGTGATGGCAGCTTCTGGCTTGGTAAGCTGGGTGCAGCAAGAAGAGCAGTTGCACGCCGTGACCGCAGTATCAGGCTCGGCGCCTGCGTATTTCTTTTATATGTTAGAGGCGATGATTGAAGCTGCAGTTGAGCAAGGCTTAGATAGAAAACAAGCGGCTGCATTAGCGATGCAAACGGCATTGGGTGCGGCTCAGATGGCCATAACCAGTGAAGAAGGCCCCGCAGAGCTTCGCCGCAAGGTGACCTCTCCGAACGGCACCACGCAGGCTGCTATTGAGTCTTTACAGCAAGATGACTTCGCTCAAGTGATGAAAAAAGCGATGCAAGCTTGTTATACACGCAGTGAAGAAATTAGCCGTGAGATGGCAGAATAATAGCGCTAACCCCTCTTTAATAACACAGTAATAGATATTGAGTCGACTATTGGCCATATACGATGGTTGACTGCCCCTTTTTTTAAATTCAAACTAGTAAGAGTACGTTGAATGACAAGTCTTTCGTATGCCCTATTCAACATGGTGGTAAATTTCGCCATGCTACTGATTTTTATCCGCTTTATGCTTCAGTTTGCAGGGCTTGAGCGCAATCATCCTTATGTTCAACCCGCTTATAAGGCGACCCAAATTGTTGATGTATTTGGTCGTATTTTTCCAACAGTAGGGGGCGGGCGAGTTAACTTAGCAGCGGTCATGCTGTTGTTTTTATTAAAGCTGATAGATATTTCAGGCAACGCAGCCATTGCTGGTCATGGCTATACCCCGATTAGACTGTTCTTCGAGGGAAGTCTATCATTGATCTTAAGCTTCTTAAGTGTGGCGCGCTATTTGATTATCGGCTCGATTATTATTAGCTGGATTGTGGTGTTTACTCAAAAGATGCACCCTATCTTTGAATTAATTGTGCAGATGGCTGAACCTATTTTAGCGCCTTTTCGCCGTATCACGCCAAACTTAGGTATGCTAGATTTATCACCTATGGTGGCCATCTTTGGTTTACTGCTGATTGAAATATTTGTTGAAATCATTGCTAGAAACTTATTGCCGATGATTGGCTAAGTGTACAATCGATTAAAAAATAGGCGGGCGGGTAGAATAAACAGCTAAAAAGCCATTAAATTGGTTTAATTTGCAGAAAACTAAAAAACACCCTTGCAAAGCTGTTTTAGTTTGCTATAATACTCGCCCACAACATGAGGTAACTGGCTAAATAAGCTGAGCGCCAAAAGTTGTGTTTTTAGAAGTTTCGGTGAAGTGGGTGAGTGGCTGAAACCGCACCCCTGCTAAGGGTGTATACGTTAACGCGTATCGAGGGTTCGAATCCCTCCTTCACCGCCATTTTTTGAAAAAAATTAAATTTTAAAAGATTTAAAAAAAATTCAAAAAAATGTTGACTCCTAAAAAAAAGTGGCTATAATAGCCATCCTGTTAACGACAAGTGTTAACAAGATAAGTTAGATAAATATGCGCTTGTAGCTCAGTTGGATAGAGCACTTGGCTACGAACTAAGGGGTCGGGAGTTCGAATCTCTCCAGGCGCACCATCTAACAAATCACTAAATTAATCGCCCATTGTTTGGCGATTTTTTTATGCCTGTCATATTTGTACTATTTTGTACTATCGCTTTTATTTCTAGTTTCCCTCTCAGATTTATTTTCAGCACTTTTTATCCTTCCTGTCATCTGACACAAAATAAGCTACAATAGCCTTTATTTTTTTCTATTAATAAGTCTGTCCTTACTGAGTTGTCACTTCATCATGTCTAAACAACGTACTCCTAAGCTTTCTCGTCGTCCTCAGGCTGCCCAAACCAACAGTACTGAGCAACTAAGACCCACAGGCATAGAGGGCGTTAGTATCTCTGGTGAGCCAGAAATTGCCAAGGCTTCGACCCGAGTGATCGCTATCGTCTATGATGGTATGTTGATTTTGGCCTTGTTGTTCTTGGTGGGGACTGTCTTAACCGTACTTGGCACCATGATGACTATGGAGACTGGGGTAACCTCAGATCAAGCACAAACCTTGCCACGCTGGTACCAAAACTTAGTGTTAACTCCCGCCTTTATTCTGACCTTAATAGGCTTTTATGGTTTATTTTGGCGCCGAGCAGGGCAGACCTTAGGCATGCAAACTTGGCGTTTGAAGACAGTGGACAGTAAGGGTCAACTGCTGACTTGGGGTAAAACCATTAAGCGTATTTTGGCCGCCTGTGTGGTGCCGATCATTTGTGGGGTGATTGGTTATGCTTTTCATGGTTCACGCTCTGCCATGCTGTTTAGTGCTTTTTTTGGTCTAATGTTTAACTATCTGTTTTGCTTATTTAACCGTGGTGGATTGGCAGTACATGACATGCTTTCGGGTACTGTGACTTTAAAGATGCCAAAAATTCACCATGAGGGTTTAATTAAGTCTTTTAAGAGAAAGAAAAATAAAGACAAATAAGAATAGATTGCATTATTCACATGCTCACACAAATCTTTGTCTAACTTAGACAGTAATCTCTATGAGGGATGTCTATAATTGAGTAATTATTTAAATAAGCCCGAAATCAGTTTTTAGAAATTTATTTTAGAGGTTGGTTTTTAATTGTGGCTGCCATCTGATTTTTTGACTTAATTATGGAGTTTGTTATGAGTAAAGAGACAAGTGTAGATTTTGATCAGGATATTTTTGAAGCATTAATTGCTAAGCATGATATTCAGCGTGAGCTATGCGACAAGCTTGAAAAAGAAAAAGACAACGAGAAGCGTAAAGCCATCTATGAAGAGCTAAAGCTAGAGTTACAAGCTCATGCTGCAGCCGAAGAACGTCATTTATACATCCCAGTGATGCAGCACGATGATGGACTAGACCTATCGCGTCATGCCATTACTGAACACCACGAAATGGATGAAATGATGGAAACGCTTGGTGATGGCCGTATCAGTCAAGACACTTGGGATACTACTTGTGCGGATTTAATCCATAAAGTTCGTCATCACTTAAAAGAAGAAGAGAATGAGTTTTTCAAAGAAGCTCGTAAAATTTTAGATGCTGATTTACAGCAAAGACTAGGTGCTTTATATCAAGTTGAGCATGATGAATTTGAAAAAACCCATGCTGATGACTAATTTTCTGATGATTGAGCTGTTTTAATGGATAGCCTAAAAACCCACTAAAATTATTTAGTGGGTTTTTTTGTCTGTTCAACATTTGATTTTTAAGTAGCTTGTTTTTTAAGTACAATAGAATTGTAACGACCGGTCTATTTTTGCTTTAAATTTCTGAGTATTGCTCCATAATAAAAAACAGGACGCGATAATATAACTAATCAGTGATCTTATTCTTCACTTTTAGTGCTCCCTTTTAGCAACACAATAACTTTAACCTCCTTTGAATAACTAAGACAACATTATAGGAACGACCATGGCGTACGCTAATTTATTTAACCCTATCGAAATGGGCAGCCAAACTTTCAAAAATAGAGTGTTTATGGCACCGCTGACTCGTTTACGCTCAGTAGAGCCTGGGGATATGCCTACTATTTTGGCAGCAGAATATTACTCTCAGCGAGCAGGGGCAGGCATAGTGATTACTGAAGCCACTCAAGTATCTCTACAAGCCAAAGGCTATGCTGGCGCTCCAGGTCTACATGACGAAGAGCAAAAGACAGCATGGAAAGTCATTACCGATGCAGTGCATGCTAAGGGTGGCAAAATTGTGGTTCAGCTATGGCACACAGGCCTAGTCTCACACGAAAGCGTACAACCAGAAGGGAAAGCCCCAATATCAGCGTCAGACGTGCATGTGGGCGTTCGTACTACCTTACGAGATGACAATGGTAAGCCAATACGAGTAGAGGGCACCACGCCTCGTTCAGCAAGCTTAGAAGAGATTAAACAGGTCATTGCTGATTTTGCTCAAGCCACGAAATATGCAAAAGAGGCCGGCTTTGATGGGGTGGAAATCCATGGGGCTCATGGCTACTTATTACACCAGTTCTGGGCAGAACATACCAATAAACGAGACGACAATTATGGTGGCAGTCGTGAAAACCGTGCTCGTTTAATGTTAGAAGTTATTGATGCCTGTGTTGAAGCATGGGATAAAGACCACATTGGTATCCGTATCTCACCTCTAGGTAGCTTTAACAATGTAGATGTGGGCTACAATGAAGAAGAGGCCATTTGGTTGGTCGAGCAAATTAATAAACGCGGTTTGATGTATCTGCATCTATCAGAGCCAGACTGGGCTGGCGGCACGCCTTATTCGACAGAGTTTCGTCAAAAGCTGCGTGAGGTATTTGATAACGCCATTATCGCTGCGGGCGGCTATACCCCTGAAAAAGCACAGTCTTTGATTGAAGCTGGGTATATTGATGCTGTGGCCTTTGGCCGTGATTATATTGCCAATCCAGATTTGGCAGAGCGTATCGAACAAGGGGTTGCTTTAAATGAGCAGCATCCAGAAACTTTCTATGGTGGCGGCGCTAAAGGCTACACAGACTATCCTTTTCTGGATAAATAGCAGCCTAAAGTAATGTGATCAACCAAAAAAGACCTATCTTTTATAGATAGGTCTTTTTATTGGCTAACGGTTTGGAGTTGGCTTTAGCGAGGTTGGTTTTGTTGATCAAAATAGCGCATCAGACCATTTAGCAGCAAACTGTCTTTAATATGAATGGGGTGGTTTAGATGCTGAGCCAGTAATGGTGCATCACCGCCCGTTAAGGTAAATTCATAGTTTGGATTGCGACGAGCTATCTCGTTAATCGCGCCCACGATAGATAATAAAATACCTCGGTGTACCGCATCAGAGGTGTTTACCCCTTCGCTAATGCTGGTGAAAGTCCCTTCGCTGATGCTGATTTGCTTGGTTCCTGAAAATAGCGCTTCACGCTGTAAATAAATGCTTGGAAAAATATAACCACCCAAATGGTGAGCATGATCGACTAAGTCTATGGTCAATGCTGTACCACAGCCGACAATACACTGACGTTTTTTTCTATCTACCGCTCCTAAAATCTGTAGCCAGCGGTCCACTCCAAGCTGACCAGCATCATAGTCACTGGTAAGTAGAGGGTGATTAGCGTCTACATGAACAAATTCAAAAGGAATCCCTAATGTGGCTAGCGACTCGGCGACTTGAGCATTCACCTCTTCACCGAGTACTGAGGAGACCCCAATAAATTCAGGGGCTAAAGTGTCAAATCTATCAGTTAAACCAATCAGTAATTCTGCAGGGGCTTGCAGGTGCTGTTTGGCATCTGAGGTGATAATCTGACCGATATCATCTGCTAGCCAATATTTAAGTCTTGTATTCCCTAAATCAAGCCATAAGTTAGACATAAAAGCCCCATTTATTTAGATTTTAAGTGGTTAATGTGGGTTATAAAAATAAGGGTTGCAGCAGTTAACTGATAGCGGCTCTTATTTTATTAGCGGCATAATAATAGCAGTTTATCTCAAATGTTTGTCAATCGATATTCAAAGCTTACCTATTTTTAAAGTAAGATTTTTCATGTAGACTAAAATGGCTTATCGAATAGATTAAGACGCCTATTATTAGTGTTGGATGCTGCTAGCCATAAGGCAAAGTAGTAACAGACTGTCCTCGCGATACAAATAAAATGGATTTCGCCACAAGGAAGACTATGCCCCTAGCAGCTCCCCGTATTTTACTGAAGCTTACCGTGAGGGCTCTGGCGACTACCCTTTGCTTAACTTCGCTATCGGCAAGGGCTCTAGACTTGCCGACCACCCAAGCTTTGGCTGAGAACGGTAGCCCAGTTGAACAATTTAACTTGGGCTGGAGCTATGAGACGGGTAATGAGGAAGTTGCTCAAGATGAGAAAAAAGCGTTGCAGTGGTATCAAAAATCAGCCGCTCAAGGCAATGTAAATGCTCAATTTAATATGGCAGTGATGTACCACGAAGGCAGAGGCACAGCTCAGGATTTGACCAAGGCAAGATACTGGTATCAGAAGGCTGCCGCTCAGGGAGATAAAGATGCCCAGTACAATTTGGCCGTTCTTTATGAAAATGGCATCGGAGTTGCCACTGATTATCTACAAGCTTTTAAGTGGTATTTACAGTCTGCAGGACAGGGTGATGCAGAGGCACAATATAAAGTAGGCTTTTTTTATGAGCTGGGTATTGGAGTTGATCAAAACTCTTCTAAAGCTGCTGAGTGGTATTTGGCAGCAGCCAATCAAGGGTATGGTGAGGCTCAATACTCATTGGCTGTCTTATATGATGAAGGAGAGGGCGTTGCCCAAAACTTCGATAAGGCCCGTAAATGGTATTTTAAAGCAGCCAGTCAGGGGGTGAATACTGCGTATGTTAATCTTGGCGTGATGTACTATAGTCATAGCCCCATAAATAAGATACACTGATAAGATGGCATATTCAAAAGACTACAGACAAATGATATTAGATAAGCTTGACGAAGGTTACAGTTATCGAGAGCTTGCCGAAGAATATCAAATCAGTACAACGACAATTCAGCGTTGGAAAAAGAACATTGAGCGTAAAGCT
>NZ_FUGD01000005.1 GCF_900162815.1 Psychrobacter pasteurii
AAAGCTGACTAAGGACAAGGCATAATAGTAATTTTTCTTACGAACCACACTATGCCAAACCTTAATCAGCTCATAAATATATTATCGCAAAACCTAACCATGAACAAGGCAAGATTGACGTGTTTAGCCTTAATTACTCTAGCGATAATACAAGTACAAAGTAGCAACCTCAAACAAATAGCAAGAGGATTTGTCAAAGGTAGGACAAACAGTAATTACAGACGGCTACAACGCTTCTTTGCACAAGTTGACATAGACCAAGACCAGCTAGCCAAATTCATCTATCAACTCTTTGACTTAGACGAAGTCATCATCAGCATAGACAGAACCAACTGGAAATGGGGTAAAAAGAACATTAACATCTTTTTGCTCAGCGTTGTTCATCAAGGAATCGCTATTCCCTTATACTGGACACTACTTGATAAAAAAGGTAACAGCAATAGTAATGAGAGATGTGAGCTTATACAAAAGTTCATCAACACCTTTGGCGCAGACAAAATACAGTATGTATTAGCCGATAGAGAGTTTGTTGGCAAAGAGTGGTTTCAATGGCTAAATAAAGAGCAAATAAAGTTTTGCATTCGCATCAAACACAACACCCTAGTAGCCAATCATCAGGGTAAATTGGTACAAATAAAGACATTGTTACGTCATCTATCCCCTCATGAAACGTTTATGTTAGCCAGAGCTGTTCCCGTATATGGCGTTAAAGTTCGTCTATTTGCAAAGCGTGATGCTGACAACGATTATGTCATCATAGCGACCAACAATTTAGATCATACGGATGCTATGGCTCTTTATAGCAGACGCTGGGAGATTGAAACCTTGTTTTCTTGTTTTAAAGGACGAGGGTTTAATCTTGAAGATACGCATCTTACACAGTTGGATCGGGTAAGTAAGTTAGTGGCGGTTTGTGCGCTAGCATTTTGTTGGTCATATCGCATTGGGATTAAAACTGTACAGCAGCACCCTAAAAGACGAAAGCTTAAGAAACATGGTCGACCCCAGCAAAGTTTGTTTGCTATTGGTTTGGATGTTTTGATTGATGGTTTGCGTGAGTATTTCTTTGCTGGCAATCGACGTGTGTTTGAGGTTCTAATAAG
>NZ_FUGD01000225.1 GCF_900162815.1 Psychrobacter pasteurii
TTGGATACCTTTTAAAAAATCTGCTATCAAGTATTTGCAAACAAGGCAGACAGGTAAGAAGGGACTGAAATCAACCCTATAGCTATCGCTATCTAAAGGTCAAAAGCTCATCATTGATGTATTCGATAGCTACAACCTAAGCCTATATCAAATCAACACGCTTGAGATAGTACAAGACAGTCGTAATCGTTGGTATGCCTGTATCACT
>NZ_FUGD01000154.1 GCF_900162815.1 Psychrobacter pasteurii
GAAGCTGACTGTGCTTATGCTCCATGTTATACCAATGAGTAAACCTAAGCACCCAAGCTCTCGCTTCATCAAGACTATTAAACCCATCTGTGGGCCAATCCGGGCGGTACTTGCACGTTTTAAACAGCGACTCAGCAAATGGATTGTCATTACTTACCCGAGGTCTACTATAAGAGGTCACCACCCCAAGCTCATAAGCTTTCATTCGCATCGTTTGTGCCTTCATCGGTGCCCCATTATCAGAATGTAGAACTAAGCCTGAATGCAAACACTTCTCTTTAATTAATGTACGCTGTAGAAGCTGTGCGGCAAGCTCTCCTGACTCATGATCGTACACTTCCCATCCCACAATCTTACGGCTATACACATCCTCAATCATATAAAGATAATAGAACTGACCTCGTACAGGACTTGGCAGGTATGTGATGTCCCAACAGAACACTTGGCATGGCCCTGTAGCAGTAAATGATTGCGGTTTACTACTGACTTTAGGAGCTAGGCTACGTCCTCTGTGGTTTAGCTGATTATGGGCTTTAAGTACACGGTAAAAGGTGGATTCTGAGGCATGATAGATACCT
>NZ_FUGD01000010.1 GCF_900162815.1 Psychrobacter pasteurii
CTACTGACTTTAGGAGCTAGGCTACGTCCTCTGTGGTTTAGCTGATTATGGGCTTTAAGTACACGGTAAAAGGTGGATTCTGAGGCATGATAGATACCTTCGTCGAGCAAAGTGGGTACGATTTGTGTCGGTGGTAGGCTTGCAAAGCGGGGTTCGTTACAGACGGCAATAATAGTTGCTGTCTCATTATCAGTCAGCTTATTTATGGGCATAGGACGCACAGCTTCAGCACGCTTGTCATGAGCTATTTGACCTTGTTTATACCAACGCCTGTAGGTACGTAGACTAATGCCGACCTCGTTACATGCTTGCTTTAGCCTTGCCCCTGAAATATTAGCTTCTTGAATCCATGTAATGTATTGCTTGCGCTGTGGCAGTGAGGTTAGTCGTCCTCGCTTTGTGTCTCCCAGAGCGCATCCAGCTTTTTTCTCAGTACCAGTAAAGCAGCTGTTTCGGCTAAAGCTTTCTCTTTGCGATTAAGTTCACGCTCTAGTTTTTTAATCTTTTTACGGTCAGCTTGTTGCTGTCGTCTGCTTGCTAAGCTCTGCTTTTGGCTTTGATTGAATCCTGATAAGGCTCCGGCTCGCCATGCTTTGATTTGTTCGACATATAGGCCTTTACTACGGCAGTATTCGCTAAGCTCGGTCTCTGATAAGCCACTGGCCTCTATGATGGTGGCAAGTTTTGCTTCATTTGACCAGTTGTCG
>NZ_FUGD01000106.1 GCF_900162815.1 Psychrobacter pasteurii
AACCGCTTAGCTGATTCAGCTCTTTTATGTGTTTGTCTTTAATGCGTAGCTTGAGTGTTTTCATATGCTTAGTATGGCAAGATTAATTTTAGCTTACAATCCTTTAAACACTACTCACGACAACATGTGTCGCCTTATATCCACCCCCTGAAGTGGGTGGTTTTACGGCGACTGGTGATAAAAATACGGAGCCTCCATGCTTAATAAATTCTCAAATAGCACTTCTCAAAACAGCACAACAAGTAATATCAGTTCAACACAAGAGCACTCAAAAGCCGGCGTTAGATTAAAACAGTTAACGGTAGCCATTTCTGCGAGCTTAGCCCTTAGCTTATCCTATGCGGCAGAGACAAATGAGGCGGAGCAGGTGGCTCAAGATACTCAAGCTCAGAGTGCTGAAGCCACTGGCCAACAAGGCAGTGTACAACAAGACAATACTCAACAAGTAAGCTCTGCTCAGACGACCGACAATCAGGTTGAGGAAGAAGGGGAAGAGGAAGGTGAAGCAGCAGCCGAGTCAACTCAAACTAAAGCCCAGACTCAAACCAAATCTCAGTCAAGCTCTGAGCTATCGGCCATGGCACAGCAAGTTAATAACAGTGAGTGGCAGCCGGGCGTTAAGATGACTCAAGCTGTGGGCACTAAAGTACAGGCATTATTAAACTGGAATCATCATGGTGTCGGTGCCGTAGATGGCTGGTGGGGGAAAAACACCCAAAAAGCGATGCAAGCTTTTCAAAAAGCCAAAGGCTTGCCTGTGACCGACACCCTTGACCAAAAGACGTGGAAAGCTTTGCAAAGTGGTGATCTGGCCAGTAAGCCCGTACTCATTAGCTATACGTTGACGGATTCTGATGTCAATATTAAGACCACCACCATTCCACAAGGGGTTGAGGCCAAGTCTAAGTTAGAAGGCTTGTATTATGAAAGTGTGGCCGAGGCGATGGCAGAGAAGTTTCATATGAGTATCGGCTATCTAAAGCAGCTGAATCCCAATGCCACTTTCACAGAAGGTGAGACTCTCACGGTATATAATCCTAGCAAAGCCAATAAGAAAGTAGTAACCCGGGTAGTAGCTGATAAAAACAGCCAAACTTTATATGCTTATGATAAAAACGATAAGTTGGTGGCCAGTTATCCAACCACAGTAGGGAGCACGGCCACTCCATCACCGATAGGGACTCATAAGGTACAGACCAAGGTAAGTGACCCAAACTATACGCATACCGATGCTGAAGGTAAGCAGACCATCTTGCCACCCGGTCCAAATAACCCAGTGGGCCGAGTATGGATTGGTTTAACCAAACCCTCTTATGGTATTCATGGCTCACCTGATCCAGAGCGTATCAGTCGTCAAGCTTCAGCAGGCTGCATTCGTTTGACCAACTGGGATGCCATGGCCTTATTAAATACCATTGATAATAATGCCACGGTTGAGATCAAATAAGAGAAAAAGACAGCAACGCAAAAAAACCGCTACCTAATAAGGATTAGCGGTTTTTTTATTACTGGCCGCCGTAAAACCACCCACTTCAAGGCATAGGTATCTACACAACTTAAAAAAAGCAAAAAAGAATGATAGAATCTTCCAGTATGGCATAGATAAAATGGATCTAGATACGAGGCTCATCAAAC
>NZ_FUGD01000157.1 GCF_900162815.1 Psychrobacter pasteurii
GCAGATAAAGTGTTAACCCATCACTGATGGGTTAAAAAAAAGCGGTGAGTTCCACCGTGTTAGCCTGTGGAGACGATGTAAGACCTGAGTGTAATCACAATGGCAGACGTCTATGAAGCAGGAAGAAAACTCTAAAACTATGTGAGTAGGGTTAGGTAAGTTTTTCGGAACGGATAATAAATAATACAAAGGAGTTAGTCGCTATGACGCAGTCTACTGAAAACAGCACAGAACAAGAAGCATTGAAAGCTGAGCCATTTGCTTTTAAGCCTTATGAAAACGATCATCAAAGTCTACAAATAGGCGAATTGACCTTCGAGAATCAGACCGATAAAGTCATCGCTTATGGTGATATTGAGATTACTAAAAACCAGCAAGGCTTAAGCCAAGCGTTAAAGTTAAAGCAGCTATTTGATATGATTGTGGCCGAGCTACAGTCTGCTGAGCAAGCAGGTGACTTTACACAAGACTCTAATAAACAAGGCTTACGAGAGAGTGAAGACTCGTTCAGTAAGGAAGTAGACAACCCCTTTTCATAACTATAACTGTTAAAAAATAGTAGAGTAATAATTTATTGATTTTCCACTTCTTTTTTAATTATTAATCGTTATAATTAATTATACCTTTCAGGGTAAGTAAATAAAAAAATATCTTGACCAGACCAAAATCAGTGTCTAAGATATCTCTATCACCAAGTAAGAATTAGTAAGTAGTGGTTTCCTATACTTGAACTCCAAGTCAATTATGTTGCTGCAAAAACTAACT
Organism: Psychrobacter pasteurii; assembly: GCF_900162815.1. GTDB lineage: Bacteria > Pseudomonadota > Gammaproteobacteria > Pseudomonadales > Moraxellaceae > Psychrobacter > Psychrobacter pasteurii. The sequence continues at coordinate 766 of NZ_FUGD01000157.1, forward strand.
TTAAATGTTTTTCGAAAGGAATCGTAGTATGAAATTATTCAATCAATCAGTTTTAGCTCTTTCAGCATTAGGTCTAGCCACTGTAGCTATGGCTGCTGATCCACTAGCCAATACCACTTGGCAAACTTATGACAATGGTGAGCCTAAAGCCCTTGTTAAAATCACTGAATCAGGTGGCGTTCTAACGGGTAAGATTATCTCTACCACTCGTCCTGAAGGCAAGAAGTTCGTAGGCCGTACTGTTATGTCAGGTCTAAAAGCTGATGGCGGCGGTAAATACAGCGGTGGTCAAATCACAGATCCAGAGAACAACAAAACTTACCGTTTAACTGCAGAGTTAAAAGGTAGTGATTTAAAACTAAAAGGCCACTTAGGTCCATTCTCACGTAGCCAAACGTGGAAGAAAAAATAATTTAGCCAAACTAAGCTAGATTAAAAAAAAGAAGCCAGATAGCAATATCTGGCTTTTTTTGTGTCTGCTGTTTAGAAGATGGGGCAGAATGTCTGAATAAAGCAGAGCAGGGAGATAGGGGGTTTTTTAAGAGCTACTCTACCTTAAAGGAATGAGAAACGCCGGCATACGGGGTAATGGCGTAGTCCCAGCCATTTTTCCAGTCGCCTAGATGCATAATGCGATAGGTACCTTGTGGCGTTTTTTCCTTAATGCGCCAGCTAATGGTTACCTTGCTATAAGTAATGCCTTCACGTTGCCAACCATAGCTGGTCTCGAAATCAGCATCGGTTAGATAGTCCTTCCATTGACCTTGATCTAAGCGTTGCACCTTTAAAAAGGTGTCTTCAGTACGTAAGTTGTTTTTGGGGTGTGCCCCACGGAAGGTGACAGTGACTATAGTCATAGCCCCATAAATAAGATACACTGATAAGATGGCATATTCAAAAGACTACAGACAAATGATATTAGACAAGCTTGACGAAGGTTACAGTTATCGAGAGCTTGCCGAAGAATATCAAATCAGTACAACGACAATTCAGCGTTGGAAAAAGAACATTGAGCGTAAAGCT
>NZ_FUGD01000053.1 GCF_900162815.1 Psychrobacter pasteurii
TCTGCTGATACCGAGCCGCCGTATTTTTGCACCGTTTGGAATACCAAATCATTCACACTTTGGCATTTCTCAAAGAACTCATCTTTCGTTAAGTTCTCAGGCTTTAGGATATTTAAGTGCAAGTTACCATCACCAATATGACCAAACCAGCAAATCTCAAAGTCAGGGTAATTGGCGTTCACTACCTGCTCAATGTCTTTGATAAATTCAGGCACGTAGCTGATTAGCACCGACACATCGTTTTTGTACGGAGTAAAGACAGAAATGGTCTCTGAGATATACTCACGCAGTTTCCAAAGCTCAGCCGCTTGCGATAAGCTTTGACTCATCACCCCATCCACAATCCAGCCGTTCTCCATGCACTGCTCAAACATAGCCATGGCTTTGTCCATGATGGGCTCGTATGGCGCTTCAAACTCTAGCAGGGCATAGTATTTAGTACGGGCCTCAAATGGCTCTTGGACATGGCCGGTTGCCATAAGCTTATCAATAGCCACATCATCAAAGAATTCAAACGCAGTTAAGTCTAATTGAGACTGGAAAGCTGATAACACGTTCATCACGTGCTCAAACTCATCCATACCAAATACCATCACCGTTAAGTCCTGTGGCGCGCGCTCAAGCTTCATCTGAGCTTTAGTGACAATACCTAACGTACCTTCTGCACCGATAAATAAATGACGTAAATCATAACCGGTAGC
>NZ_FUGD01000027.1 GCF_900162815.1 Psychrobacter pasteurii
CCAAACAAAGCGTGCGCAGCCCACAAGATTATTTAAAATAACCTCTTGCTCCGCATTAGGCTCAAGCCTATATTTGTACGCCTTGTTAATCTTCATAAATAAAGTCTTTATTATTAAATTTCTGTTCAATATTATAAGTTTAATTATGGGCTAGAAGCTAGCGCTTAAGAGCTTTTGTTACAATGAATAATATATGAAATAAGCTAAACCTACCTTTACTTTCACTTCAAGCAGCGCTTTTTTTTACTTTTTGGATGGTAAGCCCACTAAACCCAAAAAACACAGTCAACAGCAACGATAAATAACAGAAGAAAGCGTACGGTAGATACTCTAATACTGGAACTTCCAAAGCCTGGCTAATGAACACCCCGCACACACTCCAAGGTACCAAGGGGTTAATCACTGTACCCGCATCTTCAATAGTCCGTGATAAGTTTTTAGGATGTAGGCTTAAGCTCTCAAAGGTAGGTCGAAATGCTGTACCTGATAATAAAATACTCAAATACTGCTCGCCAATAAGCACGTTGATACTTAAAGCGGACATAGCCGCTGCAAAAATGGCCTGCCCTGCCGTGGTTAACTTATCACGCATGCCGGCCAATAACGCCGGCAAAACACCCAAGGTTTTTAATAACCCACCCAAACTTAATGCCAAGATCACAATGGTCTGAGTAAAGAACATACTTTGAATACCGCCACGCGACAGCATACCGCCCACTTCACCCAACTTTAAGTCCTCAGCTGGAGCGTATCCAGCAAACAGATAACCACCTAATTGCTCAATACTTGGCGAGCTATGGGTATAAGTAATAATCAACGCACTGATAATGGTACATATAATGGTATAAATGGCATTCACTCGTAGCAAAGCCAATACTACCAACACTATAAAGGGTAATACTGCATAGTTGTATACCAAGCCACTTTCAATCAGTTGCCCTTGCAACACCGTTACTTGGTATAAATTCCCAGCATGAGTCTCACCAGACAACATCCAAAATAGCAGCACAGTGATAATCCAAGCCGGCACCGTGGTATACATCATATTGCGTAAGTGCTCAAACAGATCAATACCCACGACCGAAGAAGCAATGGTTCCCGTATCCGATAACGGTGACATTTTATCGCCGAAGAAAGCACCAGAGACCACCGCCCCTGCCGCAATCGCCACATTGGCATCAAAGGCATTACTCATACCAATAAACGCCACGCCTAGGGTAGCCACTGTGGTCAAACTACTGCCTAAAGCAATACCTATAATAGAAGTGAGCACAAAAGCCGAAATGTAATAAAATCGTGGTGATATCAGCTCAAAGCCAAAGTACATTAAAGTAGGAATAGCGCCCGACATCATCAATGCCGCGACCATTAAGCCAATAAAGAAGAACAAGTAGATTGCACCGCTGCCACTGACCACCCCAGCCGCCATTTCAGACTGCAAATGATTAAAGCTTAATCCTCGCATCATCCCCATCAATAACAAAAAGAAAATCGCCAATAGCAAAGATAGGTGCGGTACCCAGCCAAAGCTGATCATGGTTACGCCCATAATCAGTAGCACGATACCGGCCATAAAAAAAGCGAGTTTGGGATCAAGTTGCGAGGAGTGAGTGGGAGAATCAGTCGACATAGGTCATCCGTTTTTGTGGTCAGGATAAATAATCGGACCATGATAACAATTTTTTTACATTTTAGATAAGTTTTGGCCGTCAAAGCGGTTAAAACATTGAGTTGTACTACAATCTAGCATTGAGTTCACTGTAAATCTGGTTTATTCTAAATAACTGCTTGACCCACCCCCTTCTTTAAGGAAATAAAATGTTTGAACGTGTCGAATTCTATGCTGGTGACCCAATCTTAGGACTGATGGTTGAATTTGCGAATGATACCAATCCTAATAAAGTAAACCTTGGCGTTGGCGTTTATTATGATGAAGATGGCGTATTGCCGGTACTTGAGTGTGTGAAGACCGCCGAACAGCGCATCGCAGATCCTTTCGCTGCCCGCCCTTACCTACCTATGGAAGGCTTACCTGGTCATCGTAAAGGCTGTCAGAACCTATTATTTGGCAAAGACGCCCCTGTATTACAACAAAACCGTGTAGCAACTGTCGCTACTATCGGTGGCTCTGGTGCCCTAAAAGTAGGCGCTGACTTTATCAGCAAATGGTTCCCACAAGCCAAATGCTACGTGAGTGACCCAACTTGGGGCAACCACATTGCTATCTTTGAAGGCAGCGGCATGGAAGTGGGTAAATACCCTTACTATGACAAAGCCACGGGTTCTGTAAAATTTGACGAGCTTATCGCCTTCTTCAAAACCCTAAATAAAAATGACGTGGTGCTATTACACCCTTGCTGCCACAACCCAACTGGCGTGGATTTAACTCAAGCCCAGTGGGATGAGCTACTACAAGTGGTTAAAGAGCGTGAGCTAATCCCATTCATGGACATCGCTTACCAAGGCTTCGGCGAAGACATGGACAGCGATGCTTATGCCATTCGTAAAGCCGTTGATATGGGTCTGCCTTTATTTGTCAGCAACTCATTCTCGAAAAACTTATCGCTTTATGGTGAGCGTGTTGGTGGTCTATCTGTGGTTTGTCCAACAGAGGAAGAAGCAGACCGCGTATTTGGTCAGCTTAAGTTCACCGTACGCCGTATCTACTCAAGCCCACCATCACATGGTGGCCGCGTAGTAGACATCGTGATGAATGATGATGAGCTTCATGAACAGTGGGTTAGCGAAGTTTATGCCATGCGTGACCGCATCAAAGCCATGCGCTTGAAGCTAAAGTCTGTGCTTGAATCTAAAGTACCTGGCCGTAACTTCGATTACCTAACCACTCAAAACGGTATGTTCAGCTTCACAGGTTTAACCCCTGAGCAAGTAGAACGCCTAAAAACTGAGTTTGGTATCTACATGGTGTCAAACTCACGTATGTGTGTGGCCGGTCTAAATAGCAGCAACATTGACTATGTAGCCAATGCTATGGCGGAAGTTTTAAAAGACTAATTGCTAATCAAGTCTAAATTTTAATTACCAAAAAGCTGAGCTGTTGCTCGGCTTTTTGTTTGTTCAGCTTTTTAATGTTCTTAGCTATTTATACTGCTAATCCGATAGCTACTATTTACTGCCCTATCTACGTCAACCTACCCGAAAGACTTATACCTAAGCCCTGAGATTTCAGGCAAAATATAGAATTACCCTCTGTTGATAGATAAATATAGGTTGTCTATGACCCCTTATCTAAAGTTGATCGTTAGCCTGCCTGCCTTACTGGTATTGGCCAGCTGCTCTAGTACTGATAACACAACAAAAACTGATACTGTATCCGATACTAATGCCAACAACAGTAATTCTGAATCGGATAAAGTATTACGTATCGCAGCAGCAGCTAACTTAGCTGGAGTATTGCCGACAGTGATTGAGGCCTATCAAGCCGAAGTAATTTATCACAAAGACGGCCAAAATAAAGACAGTCAGAATACAGATAATCCAAAGCCAAAAATTGAAGTCACCTACGCCTCATCAGGTAAACTATTTGCTCAAATTAACTCTGGTGCTCCCTACGATCTTTTTTTATCCGCTGATCAAGCGTTTCCTGCTAAATATGCTCAGCAGCAAGCCAATACTAAATCTCCTGTTCAAGCTCCTTTTACCTATGCCCGTGGTCAATTGGCCTTATATAGCAGTAACCAAGACTTAAGCTCAATCAAGACTTTAGACAAAACTAGCCTGCAGCAGCTATTTATTACTCAACCTAACGCGAGTGGCAACACCGTAAAAATAACCTTAGCCAATCCAGAACTGGCTCCCTATGGCGCATCAGCCAAAGCCTTTTTGCAGCAGCAAGGCATTTATTATGAATTAAATGACAGCAAACGACTAATCCAAGCCGAAAACATTGGTCAAGCTTTTCAATATGCCCACACAGCCACTACTGATTATGGTTTTGTGGCATTATCACAATTAATCAGCGCTAAAGTTGAACCGTCAAAATACTTAGTCCTACAACCTGAAAGCTATCCTGCGATATTACAAGATGGCATTGTGGTCAGTGAGCACCCTAAAGCCACGGACTTTAGTCAATACCTACAGTCTGAATCAGCACAGAAGCTCTTTGCTGACGCAGGGTATCTACCGATTGCTAAGCCTTAGTGTGGGTTTAAAATTTTGGATGAAGTTAATGGAGTTTAGTTTGAGGATAATAACTATTGCGATATGAGCAGTCAGATAAAGTCTTAGTAAAACGTTATAATAGGGCTATGCTTAATAGTTAATAAAACGATCTCAACTTATCACTCACTGCTATCAGCCCTTTGGTATTAACCCTTCTATGTCGCTTCTTACCCCTAACCTGTCTGACATGTTGCTACCGCTGTGGCTGAGTATCAAGCTGGCCTCTATTACCACCTTGTGCTTGCTAGTATTTGCCACCCCTATCGCCTACTGGCTGGCCAAACCTTCCACTAGCAATCTCATTGCCCGTATTAAAATCATGCTGATGGGCGTGATTGCGATGCCGTTAGTATTACCACCAACAGTACTTGGATTTTATCTACTCTTGCTGCTTAGTCCCAATTTTGCGCTTGGTAAATGGCTGATGGCACATGACATCGGAGCTTTGGCTTTTACCTTTGAAGGGTTGGTGCTGGGGTCCATTATTTATTCGCTGCCCTTTTATGTGCAACCGGTGTATGCCCAGTTTTTACGTATTCCAAAAAGTGTCAATGATATGGCACTACTGCTAGAACCAAGCCGATTGCGCCGTTTTACCGCTGTAGCCCTACCACAAGCAAAAACCGGCATTATCCTAGGTAGTCTGATTAGCTTTGCACATACCATTGGCGAGTTCGGGGTGGTGCTGATGATTGGTGGTAGTATCGCAGGAGAAACCAAAGTCATCTCCATTGCCATCTATGAGCAAGTCGAAGCTTTAAATTATGAAATGGCGCATACCATGTCGCTGCTATTGGTGCTACTGGGTATCGTGCTAGTAGGCCTGATTGCCAGTATTAATCGTCAGGTTAATGAAGGATCGTTTACCAAGACAACTCGCTCCAAACCTAGGTCCAAAAGATAGCTTAGCTTATTGTCTTTAAGACATAAAAACAGCTACTACATAAAACAATAACCCATAAAAAAATCCAGCGTAAGCCGGATTTTTTTAATTATTGGATTGAAGAAGAGTCTTTGTAACTTAGCACTTTTCTAACTAGCTAACTTGCACTTAACAACGGTCACTTAACCCCCTGCTACTTAACCATTACCATTTAACCGTTGTTACTTAGCCACTTAGAAGACTCATCTTGGTAAAACTCTTGCTTCCATACCGGAATATCGGCCTTAATGGTGTCTAATATCCATTTGCAGGCATCAAAAGCTGGATAACGGTGCTTAGAGGACACCCCGACCCACACTGCCATATCACCAATTTCTAGCGCACCAATACGGTGAATCGCTACCGCGTTTTCGATATCAAATAAACGCTTGGCTTCTTCGATAATCTGTTTGCCTTGGTTAATCGCTAATTTCTCATAACCATAATAAGTCAGGCTGGTCACACGGCTATCGTTATTATGGTTGCGCACCCAGCCCTCAAAAGTGGCTAAGGCACCGCACTGCTCATCTTGCAAAAAGTCTTTTAGACGCTGATCATCAATGGCCTCATCTAGCAAAGCAAAGCCTTGACTCTGTGCTATATGATACACTTCTTCTGCAGTGTGCGAGATGGTGCTTGCCTGCTGATGCGGCTGATTGGTGATGTCCAAAGCCGTTTGACTGTCCATGTGTTACTCCAACAAATAGTTATCTAAATAGCTGTCTAAAAGCTACTAACACTTAACCACCAGCCACAGGCGGAATAAAGGCAATGGTGTCGCCGTCATTAATCGCATCATCCCAATTGGCAAACTCATCGTTAATCGCCACTCTCACCTTTGCAGTGTCTAACTCAAAGCCATGCTGCTGCTTTAGTTGAGCGTATAGCTCAGATAAGCTTAGATTGTCTGCTAAATCAAGCTGCTGTTGCCCTTGTTGGGCCTTATCTGCCAAACTGGCAAAGTACAAAACGGTAATACGCATAATTTTCTCGACTGTCTCTATTGTTTAGTAGATGGGGTCAACCAAAGAATAAGAATAAAAGGTTAGTTACTCTGATTACGGATTTTGATAATCTGACTTACCGCCGGTCTTAGTCACCAAGCGTATATCATCAATAATAATGTCGTGTGATAACGCCTTGGTCATGTCATAAATGGTCAAGCACGCCACGCTTACTGCGGTTAGCGCTTCCATCTCAACCCCAGTTTTATGAGTGACTCGCACTGTTGAAGTGACTTTAATGGCGCACGCCTCGTCTTCATAGCTAAAGCTTAGACCTATTTTGTCTAACGGCAATGGGTGGCACAAAGGAATTAGATCATGGGTACGTTTAGCGGCCATAATCCCAGCAATGTGCGCGGTCTGAGTGATGCTTCCCTTTTTGGTCATGCCATCGGCCGCTTTAATTTCAGAATAGATATCTTTTGGGAAAACCACATAGCCTTGAGCCACAGCTTCACGGGTAGTAACTGTCTTATGTCCCACATCCACCATATGAATGTCGCCATCAGCATCTAAGTGCGACAGTTTATGGGATTGAGAAACTAAGTCTGGTGTGTTTTGATCAGAGTTTGGAATTGGCATAATGAGTTTTGACCTAAAATTTTGGGCTTAACTGGTTTAAGCTTTATTTTTCTAATTTGAATATATTTGGCTAGTTTGGATAACAGGACTAAGTATATTTATAACTGCTGACAGGCTATTTGAAACTGCTCTGGGGTATTTAAATTAGAAAGCATGTACCAGTCTTGCGGCATAGGGACTGACTGGTTAATAGGGCTGATAAAACGCATGACTCGTCGCTCCCCGCTATCCAAATAAGCTTTTAATGGCTCAGCTAGTTGTAACTGATACAAGGCCAACAGCGGATAGCCTCGCTCGTTATCGGCCAAACAGTACATTTGTGGCTTTACGTGAGACTTATTAGCTACCGTAGCCCTGTTTGGCAAACTTTGAGCTTTCTCTTCAGCCAAAAACTGCCAAATATCAAGACTATTAACCAAACTATCGCAGCTAACCACCAATAGCCATTGTGACTCATTACCTGCCAATAACCTCTGCATGCCAGCCAAGATTGCACCAAGCGGTCCTGCTGAATGTTTACTGTCAAATTCAGTATTGCTACTGTGCGGCTGGTAATCCTGAATATATCTGATAGAACCACCCACAGTCTTAACTTGAGTGGCGAACCCCTGTCCGTTATCAGCAATTAAAATTGGTACACCAAGCTGAGCAGCACTGCGCACATGATAATCTAGCAGGGTTTCACCAGAGGGCAGTTTCAACAGTGCTTTGGGCGAACCCATACGAGTGGATAAACCGCCTGCTAGGATAAGCACCCCAGCTAAAGACTTTGCTTCAAGCCTGCGTGAAAGTGCTTCCGCCATTTAATTAGTCGTGACCTGGATTGACACGCATTAAATGCGGCACAAAGTTACAAGGTCCCGTGCGGCTGTCTAATTGCTCTTTGATAATCTTAGTCCAACCGGTGCGGCAAGCGCCTGATGAGCCTGGCAGACAGAAAATCACAGTATTGTTGGCCATACCGGCAATAGCTCGCGATTGAATAGTCGACATGCCAATTTCATCTTTGGAGATTAAGCGGAACATTTCACCAAAGCCGTTTATTTTTTTATCAAATAGCACACTTACTGCCTCAGGCATGCTGTCACGGATATAAAAGCCCGTACCGCCTGTAGTAATCACTGCATGTACTTCAGGGTCAGCAATCCAGCCACTAATGACCGCACGAATTTTGTAAATATCATCGGTGATTAATTGACGATCGGCCAATTGGTGACCCGCTTCTTGTAGTGAGTCTGCCAAGTACTGACCTGAAGTGTCTTGTTCCAAGGTACGGCTATCAGATACGGTTAATACCGCTACATTTAACGGAGTAAATACTTTTTCTTTTGACATAAAAGCGCCTTAAATAACAGAGATAACAACTTAAGAAATTGAAGATACTGTTTAATACAGCCGACTAACCGCCAATCATAGACAAATTATGCATAATGCCGCTGTTGGATTCGGCTAGATGATGGTGTTCAGGTTTTATCGGCATAAATTCATGTAGTTTTTGGACTAGGCCGGCCACATCTTGCTGCTGTAAATAGTCCCGGATATCGTAGTTACCCTGATCAAACAAGCATAAATGCACCTTGCCGAGGCTACTGACACGCAGTCGGTTACAGCTGTCACAAAAGTGTGGCGCATACGGGGCAATCATTCCAATACGGCCTACATAATCGGGGTGGCTATACTCTATGGCTGGGCCATCGTTTTGACCGCGATTGTGCGCTTGCCAGCCATTTTTTAATAGATAATCAGTAATAAGGGCTGATTGGGCATGCTGAGCAAAGAATAAATCCCGGTTGTCCGTGGTCTGCATAAACTCAATAAAGCGATAGGTTACCGGGCGCGTCTTCACAAAGTCTAAAGCGGCAATCAAGCTGTCATAAGCAGTGTCTTCCATTAAGATACCGTTGAGTTTGAGCTTAATATCTGTGGTCACTAACAGCATATCTATATCGGCAAGCAACTGCGGCAACATATTAAAGCCAGTCATCTTATGAAAGGTCGGCGCATCAAAACTATCAAGACTAATATTTAACTGATCAAGTCCAGCTTTCTGCCAATTGGCCAAGTGTTTACCAAGTTTATAACCATTGCTGGTCATCGCTACCGTTTCGATACCTGGTGTGGCTTTTACTTGCTCGATAATTTGGGTCACATCCTTACGGATGGAGGGCTCACCACCGGTTAAACGTACCTTTTTTGTGCCTACTTGAGAGAAGGCTTTAATCAGTACGTCAATTTCTTGCAGACTTAATTCATTATCTGGACGCTTGCCTTGATAGCCATTGGGTAGACAATAACCACAGCGAAAATTACAAAAATCGGTAATCGATAAACGTAAATAGGTTAAACGACGCGAGAATCCATCGGTCAACATACCATCACCCTCATCACTTTGGCTGACAGCATTGCTAGCAATTGACGAATAACCTGACACTAAACCTTTGGCAGATTTAGCAATGACTAACTTATTAGATGGATTGTTATAGAAAGCTTGATTGTGAGCAATCTTGATAAAAGGTGACTCAAAGTCAGCCTGTTTTAAATCAAAGGGCAACAAAAAACGACTCACAGAAGTACCCATCACAGAAGCTGTATTAGCGGATGACATCAGAGTACCTGCATACCTAACTGAATTGTGGGAAGGAGTATAGAGCCTAGCTCTCCCTAGGTTGGAATTAAGAAGGGTCATATTGGGTACCGTAGTCATTGATAGTTAATGTGCTCTAAGCGTTGCCTCAGGTTGTGGATGGATCTTCTATGAAGGGGGGGGGTTAGTTAATAGATATTATAACAGGTTGCGGAGCAATAGATACCCACCCTAAAGAGGGCCCTGCGCTAGGTCATCTACCTCTTTAGTAGTATATGGTTTGTGGTCTTTATCAAGACTATTTAGGCAGATGACTGGCCGTTTGTCGTCTATAGATAAGTTGGTTGCTATTGGTTATTACCAATTAACTAATACCCAATAGCTTACTTAATGATTGACCAAGCGATCACGTTAACAATCAACAACCGTTAATACCAAGGAAAGAGCTGTATCGTTACCTTGTCCCCTGCAACCAGATTGCCGGAGTCTTTTGGTAATACAATCAAACAATTGGCCAAGCTTAACTGCTTAATACGGTGCGAGTCTTGCTTGCCGGCGGTACTTACCACATACTCCCCCGCTGCATTTTGGCTAAAAATAGCGCGCTGAAAATCAGCTCGGCCTGGTGACTTTTTGACATCATTGACCAGACTCGCGGTCAGTGTTAACGACTTAGGAATCTCTGCCTCATTAATGCCTGATAAGCGCCACAAAGCAGGAATAATAAACTGTAAACTGCCCACTACAGAGGATAAGGGGTTGCCCGGTAGACCAAAGTACAACACCGGTACGTCTAGGCTTTCGGTCAACTCGCCAAACACAAAGGGTTTGCCCGGCTTCATCGCCACTTTATAGTGATTGATTTGACCTAGCTCTTCAATCACTGTGGTCAAAAAGTCATAATCACCCACCGAAACCCCAGCGGTAGAGATCAGCACATCACACTCCTGCATCGCACTGCGCACGGCCTTTTTGGTCAACTCCAAATGATCGGGAATAATGCCGTAGTCCTGAATCACTACCGGAAGCTGGGTAAACATGCTCTTTAAGGTAGGCGTGTTGGAGTTATAAATCTGTGCCAGTGTTTGTAACGGCTCACCCACCGCCACTAACTCATCTCCTGTGGCTAAGATCCCCACAGTAATTGGCTTATAGACCTCAACTTTAGCGACCCCCAAGTTTGCCAGTAAACTAATGTCGGCAGGGTTTAGGCGTTTGCCAGCTTCCAACACCACCTCATCTTCTTCAATCTCTTCACCCTGCTTACGAATATTGCTGTCAACTTTGGCAGCTTGAGTCAGCTCAATAGCGTAAGTCTGCGATTTATCAATGCTATCTTTGATGTCCGCAAAATTGGTATTTTCCTGCATTACCACCGTATCACAGTCACTAGGTACCACAGCCCCAGTAAAGATACGCACCCCTTGACCTGGTTGTAGTTTGCCGCTAAACGGCGAGCCAGCCTGCGATTCCCCAACAATGTCGATGCTTGTGCCTTGATCAAGTATGCTGCCCTTAGCAATGCCATAACCATCCATCGCCGATAGGTTTTGGCGGGGTACATCAAAGGGCGAGACAATGTTGGTGGCTAGAATATGATTTTGACTGGCCAATAAATCCCGAGTTTCTGTGGCACGCTTAGCAAACGGTAAATCTTGTTCATTATAAGCCGTGATACGCTCGGTAATAGCGCCCTTTAATGCTTCAATAGTAATCATAAAATTGCTCTTTTTTTTGTTAATATGAAATTTGATTGGCAAACCAATTACTCTCGTAAGGATAACGTAAACCTACGCTTTTGTTTAATTTTGTTAAAAACGCAATTTAAATAAAGCCCCAGTGGATGCATCAGACAAATTAAGCTAATGTTTAAGATATCCCTAATAAATTTACTAATACTAGCTATGGAATATGATGTGAAGACTAATACAGAGCTAATCACGCGTTGGCTTAACGATGAGTTTACTCTAAAAGCAGATCCAAATGAAGCTCAGCCTTTGATTAGAGAGCTGTACAATTTACATCGGATATTTCCGCTTTCATGTAAAGAATTTAAAGTCGAGAAAGAGGCAGTTACATCATGGTTAAATCTTCCTCATACATAATAGTACCTTTATAGCACAATCAACTCACTCTCAAAATACTCCTTTAGAGCAACTAAAACTAAAGAACATCGTAGATAGACCATTAGTTGCACTTCTAGCTACTCACTCCGACGATCCTAAAATTAGTATTATTAGGTCAACCTACCTATTTGTATGCTTGAAACTAGTAGTATTGACAAAACACGACAGCCGCTTGACTTCCTCCCCTCGCTAAACCGAGGGAATTCCTACCGCTAGACGGTCAAGCCCGACCGCAAGGATGTTCTTAGCAGCATTGATATCTCTATCATGCCATGTGCCACACTCAGCACACCTCCATCCTCTTATTCGCAAACCTGCTCTACCTTTCGGACTACTGTCACTTATCTTGTGGCAGCACGAGCAGGTCTGGGTAGTGTAACTTTCATTTACGATCTCAAACTGACAACCTGCATGCTTGCATTTATATTCCAGTTGTCGTTTAAGTTCA
>NZ_FUGD01000039.1 GCF_900162815.1 Psychrobacter pasteurii
CTTGTGCTGAGTGTGGCACATGGCATGATAGAGATATCAATGCTGCTAAGAACATCCTTGCGGTCGGGCTTGACCGTCTAGCTGTAGGAATCCCCTCGGTTTAGCGAGGGGAGGAAGTCAATACGCAGCCGCCATTTCAGCAAACACTTCTGCAGCTGCTTTAATAGTGGCATCTAAATCTTCTGTGCTGTGTTTAGACGACATAAAGCCCACTTCATAAGCTGATGGTGCTAAGTAAATACCACGCTCTAGCATGCCATGGAAGAAAGTATTGAACTTATCCATGTCACAAGCGGTTACTTCATCAAAGTTCTGAGGTACTTGGGTTTCTGAGTCTTTTACGAAGAACAGACCAAACATGCCCCCAAGCTTAGTAGAACGGAGCTCAATGCCTTGCTTATCAGCAGTCGCTTGAATGCCGTCAACCAAGTAAGTCACTTTGTCCGCCACACCCTCATAAAAACCATCGACAGTTAAGTCTTCAAACATGGCGATACCAGCACGCATAGCCAGTGGGTTACCTGATAACGTACCCGCTTGATATACGCCGCCCATAGGTGCGATGCACTCCATGATTTCACGCTTACCACCGAAGGCACCTACTGGCAGACCTGCACCGATAATTTTACCAAAGCAAGTCAAGTCAGGCTTAATACCAAAATGACCTTGTGCGCCTCTTAGACCCACACGGAAACCGGTCATCACTTCATCAAAGATTAATACCGCACCGCCTTGAGTACACTGCTCACGTAAGGTGTTGTGGAATTCTTGAGTTGGAACAATCATGTTCATGTTACCCGCGATTGGCTCAACGATAACACAAGCAATCTCATCGCCCCATTTTTCAAAGCAGTCTTTTACCGCTTGCGGATCGTTGTATGGCAAAGTGATGGTGTGCTTAGCGAAGTCTGCAGGTACCCCTTGTGAGGTTGGTTCACCGATATCTAACATACCAGAGCCTGCTTTTACCAATAGGCTGTCTGAGTGACCATGGTAGCAGCCTTCAAACTTAACGATTTTGTCACGGCCAGTATAACCACGTGCTAAGCGAATGGCGCTCATCGTCGCTTCAGTACCTGAGCTGGTCATACGAATCATTTCAACGCTAGGTACGATATCGCAGATGGTATCGGCTACTGAGGTTTCAAAAGTCGTTGGTGTACCAAAGCTTAAGCCATCATCGGCCGCTGCTTTTACTGCATCAATAACTTTAGGATGGGCATGACCCAAAATCATAGGACCCCATGAGCCCACATAATCGATGTATTCCTTGTCTTCAGTATCATAGATTTTACTACCAGCAGCTTTGTGCATAAATACTGGAGTACCACCCACGCCAGCGAAGGCACGAACTGGTGAGTTAACACCACCTGGAATGTGTTTTTTGGCTTGTAAAAATAACTGTTCGTTCTTTGTGCTCATAATCATCACTCTTTATTTTATGGATAAAAAAACCTTATTATCTTTTTTGATTTTCAAGGTTGCGGTTCTAAAAAAATACAATCGGAACTTATGTTGACTATCTTAACAAAAAAAAGTGAGCTCTGATGAGCCCACTTTGTATCTTTGTTAATTTATAGCTTTGATTTGCTCTGTGAATTACCAGATTAACCAAAGCTATTTGTCGCTTATTCTAACGTTTTATTCAAGTTTGGGTTTTCAACCGGTTTAGGATTGCGCTTATAAGAGTCTATTCGATCTTGCTCATGTTCAAGCCAAACCGCATTGACAATCGCCAATAACACAGCAAACCCAAGCCCTAATATCCATGCAAAATACCACATAATTTTCTCCTAGATAAGTAGATGGCTTAGTACGAGGTGTGATCGTTTTCACGAATATAGGCCACAGTCACCTTACCACGCATCACGCTATAAGCCCAGCTGGTATAAAACACCACAATGGGAAGTAGCAACACTACGACGTACAACATCACCATTAAAGTGAAGTGACTTGAGACGCTGTCCCAAATAGTTAAGCTGGCATTTGGGAAACTTGATGAAGGAATAACGAACGGGAATAAAGAGATGCCCGCAGTCATAATCACACCAATGACGGCAAAACTTGAAGTAACAAAGGCTGTTAATGTCTTACCGGCTTTCAATAAGACAGCGGTTATCAATGGCATAATAATGCCTAAAGCTGGGAAAGCCCATGCCCAAGGATACTTATCGAAGTTTGACATCCAAGCACCCGGCTGTACTACCACCTCTTTAGTCAATGGATTGGCTACCGCAGCTGGATCAATTTGAGAGACTACTGCATAACCATCGATAGACTGAATCCAAACCCCTGCTGCCACAAATAGCACTACCATAGCCACAGCTGACACGATAGTATATTTCGTAGTACGCTCTTGAATACCATTCTCTGTGCGGTGAGCAAGGAAAGTTCCCCCTTGCATAATTAGCATAGTCGCACTGACCAGACCACAAAGAATAGAGAAGGGATTTAATAAATTCCAAAAACTACCGGTGTAAGTAGAGCGCATCATATTATCAAAGCTAAATGGTACGCCTAAGAATAGGTTACCAAATGCCACACCGAACACCACGGCTGGAATAAAGGAGCCGACGAACAAGCCCCAGTCCCAAGCATTACGCCATCTTTGGTCTTTAACCATACTGCGATACTTGAAGCCAACTGGACGGAAGAACAATGCCCAAAGCACCGCCATCATCGCCCAATAAAACCCACTAAAGGCTAACGCATAAACCATAGGCCAAGCGGCGAATAATGCACCACCTGCAGTAATAAACCAAACCTGGTTACCTTCCCAGTGTGGGCCAACTGTATTCACAATCACACGACGTTCATCATCGTTTTTACCAACGAAAGGCAACAGGGTACAGACCCCCATGTCATGCCCATCCATAATGGCAAAACCAATAAGTAGTGCCCCTACAAGAAGCCACCAGATTAATTTTAGGGTTTCATAATCAAATAACATCGTCGACCTCCTTATTGCTATGCACTGGCGTCACATCACGTGGGGTTTCGCCATCATAACGTCCGGTGCCTAAGCTGGCTGGACCTAGCTTGATATATTTCACCATCAGATAGACTTCAATGATTAACAGGATTGTGTAGAAGCCGACAAAACCTGCTAATGAGCCATAAACGTTGGCCACACTAAAGTTAGTTACTGATAAATGGGTAGGTAGAACACCGTAAATGGTCCAAGGTTGACGACCATACTCTGCCACAAACCAACCTAGCTCAATAGCAATCCAAGGCGCAGGCAACATGATTACCGCCCATTTTAATAGCCAAGTTTTTTCAGCGAAAGTACCCTTAACTGTGTACCACATACTGGTGGCAAATAATGCCAACATTAAAAAACCTAAACCCACCATGCCGCGGAACGACCAGAACATAGGCGTTACTGAAGGAATGGTGTCATCTACCGCTTTTTGAATCATTTCTGGGGTGGCTTGTGTGACATCTTCAGTGTATTTTTTGAGCAATAGACCAAAGCCTAGATCTTCTTTTACCTCATCAAACTGACCTTTTAACGCCACGTCTTCTGGAGACTCACGCAGTTGCTCAAGTAAACTCACCGCCTCAATACCATTAATAATACGCTCGCGGTTGACCTCTTTTATATCATGAATACCTGGAATTTCTTTATCAAAAGAACGGGTACCGATGATCCCCATAGCGTAAGGAATTTGGATTTGCCAATCGTTTTTCTGCTCTTTTTCATTAATACCAGCAATTAGATTAAAGGAGGCCGGTGCAGGCTCGGTATGCCACATGGCTTCAATAGTTGCCATTTTAGTTTGCTGAGCAGCACCAATTGAGTACCCTGACTCATCGCCTAGTACAATAACACTTAAGATTGAGGCAATACCAAAAGCTGAAGCTACCTGAAAACTGCGTTTAGCAAAAGGCACATCACGTTTGCGTAACAGATATAAGGCAGAGATAGCAAGAACGAAAACAGAAGCGGTTACATAACCGGCAGACACAGTATGCACGAATTTATTTTGGGCATCTGGGTTAAATAAAATGGTCGCGAAGCTGTCCATTTCCATGCGCATGGTTTCGTAGTTAAACGAGGCCCCTACTGGGCTTTGCATCCAACCGTTGGCAATCAAAATCCATAAAGCTGAAAGGTTTGTACCTAGCGCCATTAACATGGTAACGATTAAATGCTGCGCGCGAGACAATCTGTCCCACCCAAAGAAGAATAGACCCACCATGGTGGATTCTAAGAAGAAAGCCATAAGGCCTTCAATGGCTAGTGGGGCACCAAAAATGTCGCCCACATAGTGTGAATAATAAGCCCAGTTAGTACCAAACTGGAACTCCATGGTAATCCCTGTGGTTACCCCTAGAGCGAAGTTAATACCAAATAGCTTACCCCAGTATTTGGTCATGTCCTTCCAGATTTGCTTACCTGTCGTGACATAGACGGACTCCATAATAACTAGAATCCAAACCATACCCAGAGTTAATGGGACAAATAGAAAGTGGTAAAGCGCTGTCACCGCGAACTGCAAGCGGGATATATCAACTAGATGTTCAGTAATCATACTAAACCCCCTAAAAAGAAGGATTAATTCACACTGTTATTTGATTCGTATAACTTAAGGCCTCTTACTGCTCACATCCTTGCTTGCTGACCCTAACCCACTCACTCCCTTTACATCATTAAACCAACTGAGTGATCAATCCTGCACTACCGATAAGTTTCAACATCTATAAAGTACTTAGCCCTAATCTATAACGCACTTAACCTTATAAAATAGTTATGGCTATCAAATATTTAAGATGTCATTAAACAACTCTAAAAATCGACTACTTAAAACAATACCGCTTTTAAGCATTTACTCAGGCAAGTTAATTGCCTATATTATAATATATGATTTAATAAAATATTATAAATGTAATACGAAATGGGTATTCAAATAAATCCACTATTGATGTATGGGTTTATTTTTGCCTATATTACCTAAATATAAACATTTGTTCCAGATATCATTAAACTTTCTTTCACAGTTGTAGTCAATGTAACTCTCACCTACCTTAATAAATGAGTGGCCTTTACTGGCAACTTTATTAGTACGTTCGTTAGATACATTAACATACATTGGCTTTTCAAAGCAGTAAGCTTAGAATGACTAGTAAAGCATACTCTTATTACCAAACCTTTCTTTTAACTTTTGTATCTTATAACTTTCTCTTTTTTTTCTAAGACAGAAACTACTATGGCCACCCTTTCAACTGCCGAAAAAAGCTTTTTAAAACAGCTGGTAAATACTGTGCGCCGCCCTTTAAATCTTGCGTGGCTACTAACGGTTATTAGCACCCTTCTGTTTGTAGGACAGGCTTGGCTACTCGCCAATATTTTTAGCCTATGGTTAACCAATTACTTTGATGAACTGCCTCTATCTACAGGAATTGATGCGATTTGGTTTGGGGGGTTGCTGTTATGTTTTGTGCTACGCCCCCTACTAAATATGGGTAGAGAACTATTAAGCGCTCGCGCCAGCTTGCAAGTTCGGACCAAGTTAAGACAATCTTTATTAACCACCATGGCCAACTTAGGGCCAAACTTACGCCACTTTGGCAGTGACGGTAGTATTTCTAGTCAAATTATTGATCAAACAGATGCACTAGATGGGTTTATTAGCCGCTTTAGCGTACAAAAGAAAGTTACCGTAACTACCCCTCTTATCTTGTTGGTCGTAGTAGCTTGGCAAAGTAAATTTGCAGCCGCCCTATTATTAATGACTGCACCACTGGTGCCAATATTTATGATTCTTATTGGTCATCTCACTGCTAAAAAAAGTGCGGCTCAGTTTGGGGCTTTATCTCAGCTAAGCGGTCGTTTTTTGGACTGGATTCGAGGTATGCCCACCCTTAAACGCTTGCAAGCTACCTCAATTGCTGAACAAGACCTAGCCATTAGCAGCGAAGATTACCGTCGCCGCACTATGGATGTGTTAAAGATTGCTTTTTTAAATGGTGCCGTGCTTGAGCTATTGGCCGCCTTGAGTATTGCTCTTGTTGCTGTCTACCTCGGCTTTGGCTTAATGGGAATCTTACCGTGGGATAAAGGCCATGTTCCTGTGGCCTATTTTGGGGCACTATTCATCTTGCTTTTGGCTCCTGAGTTTTATGTTCCGCTACGTCAGCTAGGGGCTGATTATCACGCCAAAGCTGAAGCTGAAGGGGCCGTTCAAAGCTTATTACCTATTATTACAGCAGCTCAATCAGGCTCTCAGAGCACCGCAGATCCCTCACCAGCTACCCCCAGTACTTCAAGCACTGTCGATTTATCACAAGCTTTTGGATTAGTCATCAACGAATTAACCATTCGCACTGCAATTACCGACCCAGTGAGCGATGATGACTCTGAGTCTTCTGGCTCAGATACCCAACCGACTTATCGTACCCGCTTGGCTCCAGTGAGCTTTGAGCTACAGCCGGCACAGCGTGTGGCTTTAGTAGGAGATAGTGGCAGCGGGAAATCCAGCCTACTACAGGCAATAATGGGATTTGTTGACTATCAAGGTAACATCGAAATTGCTACTATCAGTGGTCAAAGCATCGATATCAAACAGGTACCGCAGCAACAGCTAAGACAACACATTGGCTATCTGGCTCAGCAAGTGGCACTGATGCCCTTAACCATCGCTCAGAACTTACGACTTGCTAACCCAAGTGCCAGTGATGAGCAGTTAATCGAAGTACTTGAAGAAGTAGAGCTGTGGCAACTGATTAAACGACTGCCACAAGGCCTAGACACCCAACTTGGTGATAGAGGTCAAGGGCTTTCTGGAGGACAGCAGCAGCGCTTGGGCATTGCTCAATTACTGCTGAGAAAAGACAGTCTGTGGTTATTAGATGAGCCCACAGAACACCTTGATCCTGACACTGCAGATAGAGTGCACCAATTGCTACAGCGCGTCAGTGAGGGTAAAACTGTGATTTGGATTACTCACTCCCACCAACAGCTTGTTTGGTTAGACAGTGTCATTAAGTTATCACTGCCCCCTGCAGTAACGGTAATGGGAGAGAGTCATGACTAAACCTACTTTGCCTAACACCACCTCAAGCTCAAATCAGAAACTGCCATCGACGGCTCACTCCCCAGTGTTTCGCCTGCGTGATATGTTCAAGCCGTCTTTTGATTTGTGGGTGATTTCTTGGATTTTAGGACTGGTGACAGCCCTGTCTATGATTACCCTTCTGATGGTCTCAGGCTGGTTTATTACTGGTGCTGCTTTGGCTGGCATGATTGCGGTTGGCTCTCACAGCTTTAACTATATGCTGCCCGCTGGCATTATTCGAATGCTTGCAATGGCAAGAACTGCCGGCCGCTATGGTGAGCTGATGGTCTCGCATAATGCGGTCTTTGACCTATTAAAGACGCTACGTTTACGCTTTTTTAATCGCCTGGCCGCCCTGCCGCTGGTACAGCAGCGCAATACCTTACATGCCTCACAGTATATGCACCGCTTGGTCAGTGACATTGATAAGCTAGATGAATTTATTCTCAGGGTAATTTCACCTTGGCTGATCGCTAGTGTGTCTTTATTATTGTTAGCTGGATTCATTGGCTGGGCGCTACCGCTAAGTGCCACCAGCAAGACGATCATTTATCTTCTGCTATTGTCCGCTTTATTACTGCCTTTAATGGCCAGTTTAAAAGGCATTCAAAGTGCCAAGCGCCTATCACAGGTTTCTGAATCTAGACGTCAGAAGCTATTGGCGCCACTTGCCATTATTACTCAGCTCCTACTTTGGCAACAGTGGCAGGCTCAGACCAAAAGCTATATTGCTCAAGACGATAGACTGCAGGCCTTAGAGTGGAGTGCACAAAAACTTCGCTCCAGCTATATGCTGCTTATTCAGTGGTTCTTTTATGCCGCAGTGCTGGTGGTCTTATTCTCGATTTATCAATTGACAGACTCCTCTACATCTTTAACCACTGGCGTAGATGTGCCGTTAGTGTTGGCGGTAACTTTGGGCCTACTGGGTATTCAAGAAATTGTTGTGCCACTGGGCCAACACTATCTGGCTTTGGGTAATAGCATTTCTGCCAAAGACAGACTCAATGCGCTGCTACAACCTTCAGTCAGCGAAGCACAGGCTAACAGTACTATCCCTACCGATACTGAAACTGGTTTAGCTTTACCGACAGGCCCTCTACACGCTAATCTCACCCATGTTTCTGCCAAAATCCCAGGGGCCTTAGTAGGAGCCAAAGAGGTCAGTGTTCGCATAGATTCTGGAACCCCTTTAATTATCAAAGGGCCCTCAGGCTGTGGTAAGTCCACCTTACTACAAGCCTTAGCAGGTGAGCTGCCGGTGCAATCTGGTGAAGTAAAACTCAATGAGCAAGACTGGTTTGCTTATAATTGGCAGGATCAGCTTGGCTACCTTGGGCAGCAACTGGATATTTTTGATCAGACATTGGCCGCTAACCTGCGTCTAGGTAAGCCCCAAGCTACTGAAGCAGAACTACTGTCTGCTTTGGATAAGGTAGGTTTACTGACCTGGTTACAGGCTCAGCCACAAGGATTGCAAACCCCGTTAGGCGAATATGGGGCAGCCATCTCTGGGGGTCAGGCCAGACGTGTTGCTCTAGCTAGACTACTATTAAAGCCGCGCCGAGTTTTACTGCTTGATGAACCCTTCGCCGGACTTGATAACGAAACTCGTGAACGAGTTTGGGACAGTGTGCGCGAGCACCAAAAGCAAGGGCTGTTAGTCGTAGTCAGTCACCATGAATGGGATATGGGCCAGTGTGACGTGCTGACTTTAAAAGAAAACGTTTTTATTGATTAGATTTGATGTTAAGGTAGTTTAGTTAACTTAACCATTAACTCGGAATTAAAACTTAAACCAACCCAACCATCTTTCTATCAAAAGGAATATATATCCCTCATGGATGACAAAAAAACACCCATAGAATCACCGGATCAATCTGAAGCAGCTGCTCCTACCATGCATACTTTTGAGGCGCTGCGTATTATCGAAAAGCTCAGCACAGGCATTAATCCGCTGTCCGATGAGCCATTAGCGCCCAAGAGCCTGTGCTTAAACCAGGACATTCAAAAGGCATTACAAGTGACTGTTCCTGCGCTTCAAGCCCGAATGAGATGGATTTAGAGGCAAGCACAGCTACCAGCCAATGCAGGTAAACCTTGGAAAACAGAGGAAGAAGAGAGCCTTAATACAGGATTTGATAATGGTGATAGTGTGGATATTCTAGCCGAGCGCCATCAACGTACCAAAGGTTCTATCACTTCTAGATTGGTTAAAATGGGCAAGATAAGCGCCTAGCTCATTAATAAAATAACTTCATTGATAAAATAACCATAAAAAAGGAGCAATCAATCGACTGCTCCTTTTTCTATTATAATCTCGACAGGTTAAATGGCTAAGTCTGATTTTTCACCCAGCTCATATAACGCTCCAGCTCGACCGACAATTAACGGATCTACATTACCCACCTGTTTTTTATCCTTACCATCATACGGCAGTTTATTAAGGACATAAGGCATGGCGTTTAAACGGGCGCGCTTTTTACAATCCGACTTAATCACAATCCAAGGCGACTCAGCAGTGTCTGTGTTATAGAACATGGCCTCTTTTGCCAAAGTGTATTCATCCCATTTATCTAGAGAAGCTAAGTCAATAGGTGATAATTTCCACTGCTTTAGAGGGTGTGCTTCACGCTGTGCAAAGCGGCGACGCTGCTCATCGCGGCTTACTGAGAACCAAAACTTAATTAAGACAATACCTGAATCAATTAAGTGTTTTTCAAACTCAGGGGTCTGGCGCATAAAGGTGGCATACTGCTCTTCTGTACAAAAACCCATTACCCGCTCAACGCCGGCACGGTTATACCAAGAGCGGTCAAATAGCACCATTTCACCTGCTGAAGGCAGATGTTGAATATAACGCTGGAAGTACCATTGCCCCATTTCACGATCAGTAGGCTTCTCTAGCGCGACCACTCGAGCACTACGAGGATTTAAGTGCTCCATAAAACGCTTAATAGAGCCACCCTTACCTGCCGCATCACGACCTTCAAAGATGATAACCACTTTTTGGTCGTTTTCTCGAACCCACTTTTGCAGTTTTAACAGCTCTACTTGCAGGTGGTATTTTTGTTTTTCATAAGTTTTGCGCGATAAGCGGTTTTTATAAGGGTAGCCCCCTTCTCGCCAGTTATCTGACAACTCATCGTCTTTTTTCAGACCGGTTTTAACGGTATTGGCTAAGGCATGCTTGGCAAATAAATCTTTTAGCTTCTCAAGATCATCAGGCGATGCATCATGAATCAGAGCTTGTAAGTGGTCAGATATGCCCTCGAAGTTACCTTCGTTTAAGTCTTTTAATAAAACCTGATCAATGACTTCTTTGGTTTTAATTCGTGAGCTATCCTTTCTCTTTTGAGTTTCGTACTTCTCAATCTTTTTATCATTGGTTACATAGTCATCACTAATCTTTTCAGACTTACTTTTTTTCTTTGACATACTCACTCCTCATTATTAACTAACCAACCACAATTGGATAGATTTATTTAATTATTATAGCAAACAGTGAGTGGCTTATTTACCAAAAACTGCTATCTATAAATTGTTTTATGCCTTCCTTATTCAAACCCTTAAAATCTTTATGGAATAGCCTTTCAAGAGTCCTAGAGCTAATCAAAACCATGGAATCTGCCCAGTTTTAGAGCTGTTATTGATTATTATTCCTGCTTATCATACTGCCAAGTTACCTTGCTAAAATCACTCGTTGCTGATTATCGCTATCCTAAGCGCAATTTACCCTCTATAATCAGAGGCAACATTAGGTTTGTTGTGCCAAATATCAGTCGCATGATAACCCCAAATCTCCCAATTTATTTATAGAATACTTTAGCAGTAATGTCCTAGCGGCCAAGAGAAAGCCTTTAGCCTTATTGCTGGTTTCGACCATCGAATACTAGGTGCCCAATATGAGTCGTATTGTTTTAACCACATCGTCTTCTGGGCTTGATGATATGGATATCCAACATAATGTCGAGCTCATTCGTTTACGAATTCACGTAAATGACGTTGAGTTCATTGATGGCAAAAATATCAATAGCGAACGCTTACAATATTTGATGAATGAAGTCAGCCACTCTCCTGTTCATACCTCACCCGCGCCTGCTCACGAAGTGGCCATGATACTAAGCAACTTACAAAGCCGCGGAATAAAAGAAGTCTTTATTACCACCTTGTCCTCAAAAGTGAGTGAAAGCTATCAAATCATTAGTGAGGTAGCAAAAAGCTTTGCCGACAATATGGACATTTATGTTTATGACACCAAAGACTTAAATGCTTGTGAGGCCTTACTTGCTTTAGAAGCCGATTATTTTATGCAGCAAGGCTATGCCATGAGCGATATTGCATCACGTTTAGATGCTTTACGCCGCAGCCACCACATGCTATTTGCTGCAGATGACTTATCCTATTTGATTAAAAATAAAAAAATCTCTGGAGCCGCAGGCTTCTTTGCCAATCTATTTAGCATAAAGCCCGTACTTCAAGTCTCCAAAGAAGGTGAAGTAGTCCCAATTAGTAAGATTCGCAAAATCGACAAAGCCTTTGAGTATATGGTAAATCAGTTTGCCGAGGTATTGCCTCGTAAAGACTCTTTTGCCTATATACTAAGTGCAGGTAGACCGGATTTAGATAGCCGCTTTATTGAGATGCTTAAGCAAAGAACGGGCGTTGATAACATTGCTGTATTACCGGTATCGGCCATTTCATTGGCCAACCACGGGCCCAGTGGTTTGGGCCTGTGTGTTTTTGAAGGGGATGTGCCTCAGGCTGCTTCCATGTTTGCTAAATTCTAATGGCTTATTACTGATATGAAAAAACCTCGCAGTGTAATCGCTGCGAAGTTTTTTTTATCTAACCAGACTTACAATAAGACCAATTTATAACTTATTAATAACCAATCAATTAAGCTTTCTTTACCACAGAAGACTTTAACTTCATTTGACCAAAACCATCAATTTTACAATCGATATCATGGTCATCTGGTGCATCATGGATTAAGCGAATACTTTTCACTTTGGTACCCACTTTAAGTGGTGTAGAAGAGCCTTTCACTTTCAGGTCTCTGATAACAGTCACAGCATCACCGTCTTGTAATTCATTACCAACGGCGTCACGAATCACATTATCCTCTTCTGTAGCTACTGTTCCGTCTGCTTCAGCGGCTGTCCATTCATGAGCACACATCGGACATACTAACAAAGCACCATCTTCATAAGTTAAATCAGAGTCACAATTAGGGCAATTAGGTAAGCTCATTTTTTATCCTCATTTGAATCGTTGAATTAATATCGATTAGTATTGTAGCTTAAACCACAGTTTTTTGCTCGAACCAGTGATTGAAATCCTCTAGTCTCGCCAAAATAAAAGAATAGTAGCCATTTGCATACAGCTAATTACATAGCTTAATTGCTAAGTCTCTATGATAACTGGCAATATATGAGCTACCCTATTTCCTATTCATTACAACAACTTAATTAAAGCAACTATAAAAGGATTCTAATTGTGAGTGACTTATCTTTTAAACAAATCACTTTGCAGGGTGATGATGCTGCAAAATTCTTGCAAAACCAAATTACTGTCGACGTAAAAAGATTAAGCTCAAATTATCTACCAGCAGCCATTGCTAATATTAAAGGGCGTATCGAATATGGTGTCTGGATAAGAAAGCAAGCGGAAGATCAGTTTGATATCGTTATTACCTCTGACTGCCTGCCAAGCCTTCAAGCTCACATAAAAAAATTCGGCGCTTTCTCTAAATTTACTACCTCTGAGCCTGTTGATATCTACCCTTGTATTTTAAGTTCAGAGACAGGTACTGAAGAGCCTACCTTTAGCCTGAGCGATGATGGCTGTGATATCAACCAATGGCAAGCTTTAAGTATAGCCACAGGTAATTACTGGATTGTAGAAGCCACGCAGAGCCAATTCCAACCGCAAGAGCTAAGACTACATCAACGTGGCGGCGTAGACTATGATAAAGGCTGCTACATAGGCCAAGAAGTTATCGCTCGTATCTACTTCAAAGCTTCTCCTAAAGCCTTCTTACACCGCGTCAAAGGCCAAGGCGGTGTGCCACAAGCGGGAGAAAGTATTGGTAAGATTCAGGTGGTCAATGCTATTGCTAACGAAGACAACACTGGCTTTGAGGCATTAGTCGTGGCCCGCCCACAGCATTTAGAAGACTCAGAGCTTGAGCTATTGGACTTACCGCCTGCGCTACAAGCTAGCGTGGCACGTGAAGCTTAATTGAAAGCTTAGGGCTTAAGTCCTCTGCTCTATCTTTAACCATAAAAAAAGCGATCCTAGGATCGCTTTTTTTATACCGTTTTTTAACACAGCTCCGTTTTTTTAAAACAGTATCGTATTTAGTGCATAAATAAAGGCGTTTATTGAGTAGCAGCGTTAGTGTGGTCTGCTCTTTTGCCCATTCTGCCTTTGAACTTAGCTTGTCTGTCTTCTCTCATTTTTTGTAACTCAGCTTTTTGCTCATCGGTCAGAATTTGAGCCATGGCATGCTGAGACTGTACACGTTGAATAAATCTTTGCTTTGAGTGAGCTGCATGCTGTTCAGCTAAGTTGTTTAAAGCTGTAGTGTTCAAAGTTGGGCTGTTTATCAAAGCTTGGGTCTGAGCCTGCATTTTTTGCATTTGAGCTTGGTGCTGCTGGCGATTGGCCTGATGATTTTGTTTTTGTGCCTGTCTCAGGGCTTTCATTTGAGCTTTTTGCTCAGCTGTCAAATTAAGCTTCTCAAAGCCGCCACCACGCTTGCCCATATGCTGCCCTCCCTTATGATGCTGACCTTGCATATGCTGCATCTTAGTAGCTGGTGTGGCTTGAGACTCAGAAACCGCGCTGGCCTGAGTACAGCCCACCATAGCTAAGCTACCTGATAACGCCAATACTGAACCTAATACTAATTTTCTCATAATTCTCACCTCTAAAGTTGTTTTCAATTAAATGTCATTTATCGATTTTATATCACTGGAATAAAGCTGAAGATAAAGGTTACGGAACTGCACCCCAGCTCTTTTCTTGATAGGTTTATCATAGGGCAGTTCCGCGTAACTTAATTTGATGAAAGTTTAAGAAAGGTAACAATTGCAACAGTTGCCCGCTTCTATGCTTGCTTGTGCCAGCAACCCTAGTTATATTTCTACCTCTCATCACTTAAGATGACTTTTTGGACTTAATGGGCAAAAGTTCTACGCTTAAGGCATTAACCATTTATTTTTCAGGACTTGTTCATGACACATGTTTTATTAGGCGATGACGATACAGAGCTTTCCGAATTATTGACTGAATACCTCACTAACCATGGCATTCATTGTGACTCTGCTTATGATGGCGTGGAGGTTTTAGAAAAGATCAAAGCACACAACTATGACTTAATCGTGCTCGACATTATGATGCCCAAGATTGATGGGCTAAGTGTGTTACGTCAGCTGCCTACCTTGACCCAAACTCCAGTGATTATGCTGACAGCTAAGGGTGACGAGATTGATCGCATCATTGGTTTGGAGTTGGGGGCGGATGATTATATTGCCAAACCCTGTAACCCGCGTGAATTACTCGCTCGCATTAATGCCGTTATTAAACGCACTACAGCCCAAACCACCGAGTTTGCGCCCTTAAATCATGAGCGATTAGAGCTGGATCAGGTACACCGTATTTGCAAAGTTGATGGTGAGATTCTACAAGTGACAGGAACCGAGTTTGATTTACTGGTCGCCTTGCTACAACAACAAGGCAATGTGGCAAGCAAAGAATGGCTATCACAAACCGTATTGCAACGAGAGTTACAGCCTCTAGATCGAAGCTTAGATGTGCATGTTTCTCGGCTTAGAAAGAAGTTACAACCTTTCCATGAAGACCCCATTAAAGCCGTTCGCGGCAAAGGTTACCAGCTGGTCTTATAGAGTACTATTTTTATGAATAAAACAGCGGCAAAAAAAGCCTCTCAAAACAAATTTAACCAACCCTTTAACTTGTTCTGGCGGCTGTTTTTAAGCATGCTGACTATTTTACTGCTGACCTCAGCTTTGTCAGTGGGTATCGAGCGCTGGATTAATGCCAAAGAGCTCAACAATAAAATGCAGCTACAAGTGGCTCGCTTACTTATCGCCCGTCAAAATGCCACTGCTGCGTTAGCCAATGATGACCTACAAACCGTTAAGCATTTATATCGTGATAATCGATGGCTTATGTCACAGATGCGTATTGTGGATGACAAAGGAGAGCTGGTTCTTCCTAAATCTAGACGTTTCCGCTCTGAGAGTAATCAAAGAAGCCATTATCGTCCCGCAACCCGCTCTGAGTTTCAACACGCTTCGCTGCCCTCTAATGACTTTAATTTACAGCAGCCTTCTCGCTCGCCACACCACGATTCAAGATTAGCACCCAGTTTTACGGATCAGCCTTGGGAACAAGTCAGTGCTGACATTAGCAATTATCCAGAATTAGAAGACACGACCGTGCTCTCTAACAGTGGTAAAACCTATATCGTACAGCTACAGCCTAGGCTGTCATTACGGGATCTTATGGCTCTACGTAAAGACCATACCTTAATTCGAGTATCCCTAATTTTGCTATTTAGCATCTTAGTTTGTTACTGGTTGAGCCGAGCGCTAACTAGGCGCATCCAGCGGGTGCAAGGAGCGGTCCATTTAATGAGTGAAGGTCGCTTTACTGCGGCAGAAGAGCTACAAAACTTAGGCAATGATGAGCTAGGTATGTTGGCAAAAGATGTGTCTAAGCTGTCTACTCGCTTGGCTAATAGTGAGTTGGCTCGTAAGCAGATGTTAAGTGACATCTCTCATGAGCTGCGCTCACCCTTGGCTAGATTAGATGTCGCTACTGAGCTCACCCGAGACTTCGCCCCCGAAGCTGGGCATTATCTAGACCGTATTGAAAAAGAATCTGTGCGTATGAATGAGCTGATTGAACACATCATACAAATTCAATCGTTACAAATGCGCCAAAATACTTTAGATATTGAAGCCCACCAAAGTATTGATTTATATGACCTGCTTGATGAGATTAGGCAGGATGTCTGCTTTGAATTTCAAGACAAAGGCGTGAGCTGGCAGTGGCAACTTCTCCATGAGGGGGGGCTTATTGGATCAAGAGGCTCTCTGCCTGCAGATAGCCACAAAATTATGGGAGATCCACAGCAGCTGCACAGCGCGTTTGAAAATATCCTGCGTAATGCCTTTACTCACACAGCGGCAGACTCAAGCGTCACAGTAAGTCTAGAAACCTTTACTCACCCGAAGCAAGAGCTTCCTTATCTAAAAGTGAAGGTTATTGATGCAGGCAGCGGCGTGGCAGAAGCTGACTTACAGCGTATTTTTCAGCCCTTTGTTAGGTTAAGTACTTCTAGAGAGCGCTTGAACCCAACTAGTAACAAGCCCAGCGACAATAATCCTCAGAGCTCTCGACCTCATAAAGCTGCTCAAAAAAAATACAATGGCTATGGTCTGGGACTGGCCATTGCTCATGCCATCATAATGGTGCATCAAGGCGAGCTTGTGGCTTACAATCGCCAGGACGGCCTCTCTGGATTAGTTATTGAAGCAAGTTTGCCAGCCCATCACACTTAAGAGGCTGTGTCTGTCTTGAGTATCTTAAGACTTTATCAAAGCCAGCATTTACTCAAAAAAACAAAGCCGCATAACTTTCGTTATGCGGCTTTCGCTGTGTGTCATCCTGACTATAATACCAACCACCCCATCCTAGAATAGTTAATACTAGCGAGCATCCTGCTCTTTTCTTACCCCCTGTCACTGTAATTCTTACAGTTCAGTTCAGGTCATGTCTCCCTACTTCAATATGGCTCAATATCAGCCTAGATATCTTGCTCATACCTGCTAACTTAATAGCTGCTAACTTAATAGCTGCTTATCCTTACAACGGAAGTTATCGTTGTAACCAACCAAACCACTCAATCCTTTGAGTCATCATCCTTAATGCCGTACAGCTATAGTCTCAAATACTAGGACTCTATGTAAGTCGCCAAAGCGTCATGTGATATAAGCATATGCTTACAAGACTATTTATCAGAGTCAAATTATGCGTTCAAATCTAAAAACAACAAAGCCGCATAACTTGAATTATGCGGCTTTGTTGTTGTCATCCTGACAGTATATTATTGCCTACCCCATCCTAGAATAGATAACAATATGAGCATCCTGCTCTGGGTGTACTTATCACTCTAATCTAAATTTCACTTCCTATGAATACTTAACTAAGAGTGTGTGTCCTTACTATAGATCCTGATAGAAGAGCTTGGCTCTTTATCCTGATTCATCATCCTTGATGTAGTGAAGCTATGTTCTCAAATTAATGAAGCCAATGTAAGACGTAATAACGTCAGGTCGTGTAAGCATATGCTTACAAAAACTATTCTTCTGGCAGTCAACTCGGGTTAACGAACCTGATAATAACGTTATTATCAGTGTTGAAAGACTTGCCTAACAATCAGAACCAAAACACCCTCATAGTCCCTAACAGGCACTACACAGCTTATTTTGGCATGGTGCATACTGTTGATAAGTCTTGAGACAACTTAAGGCTTAATTGATACTCAACCAAGTCTATTGCGCAAAACAAAACGCATGACTTTTTAAAACATAAAAAGGAATAGAGCCATGAATAAGGATACATTCAAAGGTGAGTGGAACCAGCTAAAAGGAAAAATAAAGCAAGAGTGGGCTGACCTTACTGACGACGATTTAACACATGCAGAAGGCAGCTTCGATAAACTGGTAGGTAGGATCCAGGAACGTTACGGTCATACCAAAGACAAAGTTGAACAACAAGTGCGTGAGTGGCGAACCAAAAATGACATATAGCCTACTCATCTAGACTTTCAATAATCCAACTTCCAAATACCTAACCCAAACAATAAAGCCGCATAACTTTCGTTATGCGGCTTTCACTGTAGTCATCCTGACACCTTATCGTTTTCTACCCCATCCTAGAATAGTCAACCATAGCGAGCATCCTGCTCTAACTTACCTTTCCCTTTGATCTTAAATATCACATCCTGTCATACTAAAACAAAGAGTTTGTTTCCTTACTAACCCTATGACTCCGTATCAGCCTAGATACTGTTTAGCCAAAAAATTCGCTAAAAAGTTCATAGGTGGCTATTATTAAATTTAAAACTTTAAATTCTATTAACAGCCTATCTTCCTTAACCCGGTATCTTTATTTACTTGTCTTGGGGCTTACAACCTAGGTTATAACCTTAAATCAATCAAACAAAGCACTCAATCCTTTGAGTCATCGTCCTTGATGCCGTGAAGCTATAATCGCAAATTGCACGTTGTGATGTAAGTCGCCAAAGCGTCATGTGATGTAAGCATATGCTTACAAAACTGCTTTATTGGCGTATTTCTCTTTTTTTCAAACTTAAAAAACCTTTACACCCCTTGAGGCATAAAGGTTTGAAAGTACAAGACATTATTAATCAGCTAATAGTATTTTGCTCTAAAAACTGTGATTAAAGCTACTGAGAGTCTCTTAACTGCTGGAATTTTTGTAGTTTATTGGCCTCTAACATAATCTTAGCCGCCTCAATAACATAAGCTTCATCTTCAGGCAGTTTAGGACGCTCATCGTTCTTTAAACGACTGCGCTCTTCAAACATAGACTCAACAGCAGCCTGATACTGTGTCCAGTTATCATAAGGCTTCAAGCCAGTCGCTTTGCGGCGAGCATTCTCAGCATCTAGAGTTTTTTGCTCAATTTGCTTTTGACGAGCTCGGCGCTCATTGATATTAAGCTTAACTGCCTTTTTGTCGTCATCCATATTACGCACTTTATTCAAGGTATCTAAGTACACAAATTGTGGGTTGGTGGTTTGACGAATCTTAGATTGCTGGTTTAGCGTGGCTAAGGTTTTGCTAGTGAACTTGCCTTCTGGCTTGTAAGGAGATGTCTTGATCGTATCCCAAGCCATAGCATTCTTCTGATCACGCTCACTAAACTCTGCGCCTTCATAGATGTTAATTAAAGGAATATCAGGAACAACCCCTTTATTTTGGGTACTGCCACCAGTCACACGGTAGAATTTACGCTGAGTTAAGGTAGCAGAGCCTAGCGCTAAGCTGTCTAATTGAATCTGCGCAGAGCCTTTACCCGTAGTAGTACTACCTACCACTAGACCACGGCCATAATCTTGAATAGCCGCAGCAAAGATTTCAGAAGCTGAAGCTGAAGCCATATTGGTAATCACTACCATGTCTCCAGAGTACAGCTGCTTGCCACCGTCTTCATCTTGATAAACTTGGACGTTGCCACGGTTATCTCGTATCTGTACCAAAGGCCCTTCTTTAATAAATAGGCCAAGCATTTTCGCAACTTCATCCAGCGAACCACCTGGGTTATTGCGTAAATCAACTACTAAGCCATCAATATTTTTCTCATTTAGCTTTTTAAGCTCATTTTGAGTATCGATACTAACACTACGATAGTTTTGGCCACTACGACGAGCTTGGTAATTTAAGTAGAAACTTGGAATCTCTAATACCCCAATACGCTTCTCTTTATTGCTGCCCTCAGGCTTAACGGTAATAACGCGGTGAGTAACCCCTGCATCCTCTTGCTCGATAACATCACGAGTCAATACAATGGTGCGAGCCGCAGCATCTGGAGTATTAGGCTGCTTCACTTTAACCGTAACGTCTGTGCCTCGTTTACCGCGAATTAAGGCCACCACTTCACGAGTTGACCAGCCAACCACATCTTGTAAGTTTTCCCCGTCTTTGGCCACAGCCATGATTAAGTCATTGGGCTGAACTTTACCCGATTTAGCCGCAGGACCACCCTCTACTAGCGTAACGATTTGGGTATAGTCTGGGTTTTTACGATAAGGGCGAATGGTCACCCCGATGCCTTCTAATTGCAGGTTAGACTGTACCTGCATCTCAACGGACTGCACAGGGGCATAATAGTTACTGTGAGGGTCATAGGTGAGCATGGCCGTGTTTAACACAGACTCCATAATCTCATCGCTTTTAATGCGCTCTAGCTGCTCTTGCTGACGATGTAAGCGGCTTAACAACACTTCTCTAGGGTTTCTATCCTCCCCTAAGATTAGGTCATTGCCCTTAGTTAACTCTGGGTGCTTGGCGTATAACTCATCACGAGCCTTATCTTCTTCTTGACCCAAGGTTAAGTTAATAATTTGTAGGGTTAGCTGACGCTCCCAGTACTGTCGCTGCTCGTTAGCGGTAGCAAAGCGAGGCTCTTTTTCTCTGTCTAATATAACAGAGTCATTGCGGTTCAGATTAACCTCTTTATTCAAGAACTTATCTGCAAAATTATAGTATTCATTCGAGCGTTGGATATAACGATTGAAGATATTTTGGGTAGCGGTTAAGTCCCCTTGCTTTAATCTATCAGCAAAAGTAGCGCCATATTTTTTGGTCAATTCATCAATATCGGACTGCAAAAACAAAGTGTGGTTTGGGTCCAAGCGATCAAAGTACATCTCTAATACTTCCCTGCCCATCGCTGAATCAAACCGTTTATTAGAATAGTGAGCCCTATCTAATAAAGCAGCCACTTGTCGCGTAGTCAATTTTTGTTCGGGAGTGGCAACAAAAGCAGCCTTGTCTGATGCCATTGCAGTGGTATAGCTCTGTGAAAAAACTATTCCTGCTACGCCAATAGCGGCGGCACTTAACACCAGCTGTGTTGGTTGAAATCTCATAAATTATTCTCGCTCATTATTTTTTAATATGGACATAATGACCTGATATTAGCACAACAATTAGTCCTTGACTGTCTAAAACTGTATAAGCATTCTTACCTAGTTTTACATTTAGACTAAAACTATTTTAATGCTCTGGCGTCCAATTACCAACAACAAAGACTCAGGCAGACCGCTTAGGTCTTGGTATTCACTACATTTACTGTAATATTGACATACTCCCGCCACTTTCGCATGGCTCAAGCGGGGATTCTAAAAGCAAAAGCTCTTAGGTGGCATCCTCACGGATTCCACTTGTTTTCTGCGTCAACGGGCGACCTTTACTGCATCCTCCCTTAACAGACAAAACGGCATGTCCTGCCGCTAATATATTACGAGCTGCATTAAAATCTGCGTTCGCTTTATAACCGCATTTGACACACTCAAACTTAGCTTGAGTCTGTCTATTTTCTTTCGCGATATGCTTACATTCAAAACAGGCTTGGCTGGTGTATTTTGGATCAACTCTGATTAGTATCCCTCCTTGCCATTTCTGTTTGTACTCCAGCATATCAACCATCATACC
>NZ_FUGD01000024.1 GCF_900162815.1 Psychrobacter pasteurii
TTTGTCTCTATTGCAGTTGAAATAGATGCTGTAAACCTTACCAAAAAGAGAGGCAGACACACAGGTAAGCAAACTGGTGTAGACTTAGGTATTACTGACTTAATCACCTTGTCAGACAGTACTAAAGTCAAAGCGCCCAAGCCCCTTAAGACGAAACTCAACAAACTCAAAAGGTTGAGTCGTCAATTAAGCCGTAAACAAAAAGGCAGTAACAATCGTGCTAAAGCGAAAGCCAAGCTATCACGATTGCACCTGCAAATTAGTAATATCCGTAAAGACGCTCTACATAAGCTTACTACTGGCTTGGTGAGTGAGTATGATGTTATTGCAATTGAAAACCTAAACACCAAAGGCATGATGCAAAACCGTAAGCTAAGTCGAGCGATCAGTGACTTAGGTTTTTATGAGTTTAAGCGTCAGCTTGTTTATAAAGCCAATCAATACGGTAAAACCGTCAAAGAGTTAGATAGATGGTTTCCATCCTCTAAGACTTGTTCTAATTGCGGTCACTTGCTGACCAAAGACGAATTACCCTTATCAGTTAGACGATGGCAGTGTCCGTGTTGTCAGCAGGCAAATGATAGAGATGTCAATGCCAGTATCAATATACTGCAACATGCAGATAAAGTGTTAACCCATCACTGATGGGTTAAAAAAAGCGGTGAGTTCCACCGTGTTAGCCTGTGGAGACGATGTAAGACCTGAGTGTAATCACAATGGCAGACGTCTATGAAGCAGGAAGAAAACGCTAAAACTATGTGAGTAGGTTTAGGTAAGTTTTTCGGAACGGCTAGCCAAATAGCAGATTGCCCCTAAAAAGGCTAAAAATATTGTAAAATAAAATAATAATGGCAGGATGCATTCCTGTCATTTTTGTTTTTAGGGGTTAATAGCCCTCTTTATTATCTACCTCATCCAACCATCAAGCAATCTAAGGGCGCCTATGTCTACTCAAACTGAGCATAAAGTCAAACCAGAACCCCTCTCAGAAAGCTATGATCGCGCTGAAGACAAGCTTATTTCTCTACAAACGCTAGTAGCAGACAGAGATCTGGCTACGATGGCTGAGTTCTTAAATGAGCAGTCTGAGTATGAAATTGCTAGCCTATTAGAATCCTTCCCTCACGACTCCCGCCAGCTAATTTGGGAGCAAGTACCTGTCGACTTAAAAGGTCAAGTACTGGCTGAAGTAGTCGATGACATTCGCCCTTCCTTGATGGAAAATATGCAAGCAGAAGAGATTGAAACGCTTGCTGAAGACCTAGATGCTCAAGACATTGCTGAGATTCTAGACACCGTTGATGACAAGGTGCGCTCGGAGGTCATGTCTAACCTTGATGAGGATATTCGTCAGCAGGTCAGCCAACTGAATACTTATGAAGAGTATGAAGTGGGTGACTATATGGATCCAGATACCATTCAGATTCAAGGTAATATTACCTTAGAGGAAGTCCAAAACTGGCTGCGTCAAGATGAAGATCTACTAGATGATGAGACTCAAGAACTTATCGTGGTCGATGCTAGCCATCAGCTACTGGGGCTATTAAGCTTGGTGGATCTGATTAAGTATCCGCAGCAATCTTTGGTTGAGCAGTGGATTGACCCTGCCATTACCATCAACGATAGAATGGATATCCAAGATGCGGCCGCAGTATTTCGCTCCTCCGATATCCGCTATGCGCCAGTGGTAAATAGCTTTGGCGAGCTAGTCGGTCAGCTAAACGCCGAGGACATCATGGAAATTATCCAAGATGATGTGGACAGCACCATGAAGCACTTAGCCGGTGTTAGCGATGACGAAGAGCTGTTTGCGCCTATTTTACGTAGTGCCAAAAGCCGTAGCGTCTGGCTCGGTATCAATCTATTAACCGCCCTACTCGCTGCCTCTGTCATTGGTCAATTTGAAGAAGTGCTCGCTCATGTGGTGGCTTTAGCGGTATTAATGCCGGTGGTGGCTAGTATGGGCGGTATCTCTGGTAGTCAAACCCTAACCGTGGTTATTCGTGGTTTGGCCATGGGTCAAATCGGGGGTTCCAACCGCTTGTGGCTCATGAATAAAGAGCTGTGGGTTGGTGCCATTAACGGCGTTATTTGGGCAGTGATTATGGCTGGTATAGCTCAGCTATGGTTCCATGACCCCAAGATTAGCTTGGTCATTGGCTGTGCGATTGCCATTAATATGACCGCCGCTAACGTAGCTGGTATTGGTATTCCGCTGTTTTTAAAGCGTCTAGATATTGACCCTGCTCTATCCGCTTCCGTTATTCTGACCACAGTCACGGATATTGTCGGCTTTATGTCCTTCTTAGGTTTGGCCAGTTGGTTAATTCTATAACGCTTTATTTAAAGCAGATTGATTTAAAGGTTATTGGCTTAATAGCGATTGATTTTATAAGCAGATACATTAGACTGGGCGCACTTTAATCTCGATTTTGACGTTATTTATCTCAATCAACTTTAGTCTAACCCTTTAAACCATTATTAAAACAACGAAACACAAACAACGGATAAATTATGAACTCTGTACAAGTTAAAATTTTAAACCCAAAAATTGGTACTGACCCTAACTTCCCTATGCCAACACGGGCTACCGATGGCTCAGCCGGGATTGATTTGCGTGCTTGCATCGATGAGCCTGTGACTATTAAAGCCGGTGAAACTAAATTAATTGGTACCGGTATGGCCATTTATATTGCTGACCCAAACTACGCTGGCATTATCCTGCCACGCTCAGGCTTAGGTCATAAGCATGGCATCGTACTGGGTAACTTGGTTGGCCTAATTGATGCCGACTACCAAGGTGAGCTGATGGTGAGTGTTTGGAACCGTAGCGACAGCGACTTTGTTTTGAACCCAGCAGAACGCATGGCTCAATACATGGTGGTGCCTGTTGTACGCCCAACCTTTGAAATCGTTGACGACTTTAATGAGCTCAGCGAACGTGGTGCTGGCGGCTTCGGTCACTCAGGCCGTCAGTAGAGCGCTTAACTTCAGAGTATCAAGACGGGATTTTTTTAGAAGATAGCATCTGGGCTTAAAAGTGCTATTATTATAGGTTTATAAAGTTATAATGATGGTTTCTTATATTTTGGAGCTTCGCTTTGTCCTTGACTGCCTTTAGCGACCAACGCGCCCTGTTCAAAGCTTATGATATCCGTGGTGAGCGCGCCTTATTCACGGCGCAGTTCACGGCAGCATTAAGTGATGCGCTTGCTCGTCAATTTGTTCATCATGCTAATGTCAGCCAGGTCGTCATTGGCTTTGATGCCCGTCATTATAGCGAGACGCTTGCTAAGCAGATGGCCTCTAGCTTTCAAGCTTATGGCTTTGAGGTTATCTGGTTAGGCTTAGTGACCACACCACTGATGGCGTTTTGGGCCAATCAATATCAAGGCCATGGGGTTATTGCTACTGCCAGTCACTCTGAGCCGCATATCAACGGCATAAAGTGGCTGATAAATAGTCAGTCTCCAAGCAGTGAGCAGATCCAAGAGGTGTATCAGCAGTTGTTTGACTACTCTAGTGATACCGAGAGAATTGCAGACAAGAATAGTGCTAAGGTCAATTCTAAGCCAGGCACTGCGCTGCCTAACCCCACCCCTCAGCAAACCCTCTTGCCGAAAAAAGATATTTTAAATCTTTATATCAATAAAGCTGTCGAAGCTATTACCCGTATCAATCAATCACGTCTCAAGGCAACCCTCCCCGCCTGCCAGCCTAATATCGAGCCTGAAGCCTCTGCTTTTAAGGTGGTCATTGATTGTTTAAATGGCTCTACTGGGCTCTTCGCTGAAGCTTTTTACACAGCACATCCTTGTTTATGCTCAGAAGTTATTTTGCTGAATGCCAATACTGATGGTAATTTTCCAAAAGGCAATCCCGACCCGATGGAATACAATCGCCTGCATGAGCTTTCTGCAGCCGTAGTAAATCATAAAGCTGATCTAGGATTAAGCTTCGATGGCGATGGCGACCGATTGATGGTGGTTGATAGTAGCGGCCAGCCCTTGGTAGCGGATCACTTGTTATACCTTTTATCTCGGGTAGCCATAGAAGATCATTTTAAGTCTACCGCTTGTAACAACTCTGATGCGTGCTCTCCGACCGTTATCTTCGATGTGAAATGCTCACATCATCTGCCCACTTTGATACAACAAGCTGGAGCTCAGGCCCAAATTAGTAAAACCGGCAGCAGCATCTTACGCCGCGCCTTACAAGCCAAAAAAGACGGCACAGAGTCTCATATCTTATTTGCCGGCGAGCTTTCAGGGCATTTTATCTTTAACGATGGCTACTTTTTATTGCACGACGATGCCATGTATGCCGGGTTGCGCCTGTTAAACTGGCTACACCATCAGCCTAGAACGTTATCTGAAATCATCGATACTTTACCAGAGATGGTTAGCACCCCAGACGTCTATCTGCCTTTGGCTGACTACTCATATAGTGTGTCACAAGATACGACTCTCTCTGAAGATCAGCAGAGCTCTCAGCCTATATTAGATAAGCTGTCTGCTCTGTGTCAAAAGCTTCAGAGCAACATAAAAGATTTGCCCGTCTCATTGCCATCAGATGCTAGACTCACCTGCATTGACGGCTTACGTTTGGATTTCACCAACGGATTTGGCATCATTCGCTCCTCAAACACCAGCAACAGTTTGACGGTACGCTTTGCCGGTGACTCCCTATCTGACTTAACTCAAATACAGGGCTATTTTGTCAGCCTTTGCCAGTCAATCAGTCAAGATTTGGCCAATCAGGTAGCCAATATCCAGGTAAATCAGTAGAATAATAAAACGTATGTAAACTATTTTTTAAATTCCCGACTTTCATATCACAAAAAAAAGAGTCCCTCATGTCCTTAAATCTAGCCCAAGCCAAAACCACTGCTCAAGTATTAACCACTGCCCTACCTTACATTCAGCGCTTTGAAGACAAGATCATTGTGGTGAAATACGGTGGCAATGCCATGACTGACCCAGAGCTTGAAAGCTCTTTTGCGCGTGATGTGGTTCTGCTAAAAACAGTGGGACTGCACCCTGTTGTGGTTCATGGCGGTGGCCCTCAAGTAGATAACTTACTAAAAGAGCTAGGTCGTGAGTCAGATCGAATTGATGGCATGCGAGTTACTACCAAGTCCACTATGGACGTGGTGGAGATGGTATTAGGCGGTAGCGTCAACAAGTCTATTGTCAGCCTGATTAATAAGCATGGGGGCCGTGCTATTGGATTAACCGGTAAAGACGCCAACTTAATTCGTGCCAAAAAACTGCTTATGACTAAGACAGACGAGCAAGGCAATAGCAGTGACATCGATTTAGGTTTTGTGGGTGAAGTGGTGAGCGTCAATAAAGACGTTATCATGATGCTTATTGGATCAAACTTTATTCCGGTTATTGCCCCAATTGGTGTGGATAATGAAGGCAACAGTTACAACATTAATGCTGACTTAGTGGCTGGTAAAGTGGCTGAATTCCTACATGCTGAAAAACTAATGCTACTTACCAACATCAAAGGCGTTATGAACAAAGAAGGCAACGTAGTCACTGGGTTAACTCCGAAAAAAGTCGCCGAAATGATTGAAGATGGCACCATTTCAGGGGGCATGATTCCAAAAATACAGTGTGCGTTAGATGCGGTACTGGGCGGCGTAAAAAGTGCGGTTATCGTTGATGGCCGTGTGCCTAACGCGACCCTACTTGAAATCTTTACCAATGAAGGAGTGGGCACCCTAATTAGCCGTGATTTAGACTCTGCTTTAAGCTAATTAGCCCCTAAACTTAGGGATTGGTTTTTAACAAAGCATTTAGTAAACCAGTTAAAAAACAAAAGGGCACCCGTAATGGTCGTGCCCTTTTGCTTTTTACTAAAATTACTATTTTATCAAAGCTTTAACTCACAGTTTAGGCGGTGAAAGCTTGCTCAAATTCTGACTCATTAAAGCCACAAAGTAGGACTCTACCTCCTTGAGCCTCGCCTTCTACGATAGGACGTTTAATCATACTGGTGTTTTCAACCAACACCTCAATCGCTGTGTCAACATTAGCATCGGCCGCTGCTTTTTGCTCATCGGTAAGCTTGCGCCAAGTGGTCCCTCGTTTATTGAGCACTTTTTCAATGCCTAACTCATCAACCCAGCGCTGCACACTTTGCTTATCGATGCCTTGCTTCTTATAATCATGGAATTGATAGTCAACACCAAACTCGTCTAACTTGGTGAAGGCTTTTTTCATAGTGCTGCAAGATTTAATACCATAAATGGTTATCGCCATGGATATCTCCTAGTGTTTTTATAGCCGTTATATTGAAAAAAGTTTTGACAAGCTTAATAGTTAGCGCCTTATAAATCCAGTGACCACCAATATCCGGTTAAAATTGGTGCTTACCATCGCAATTTTAGTCAATTTAAGCTATTCTATCGTATCTGAATTTCCCTATTATTTATTACCCTTTTTTTATTCAAACCTTTAAAAAACATCTAACTTAGAGCCTATTATGAGCACCACAGCAACTGAACAGACAAATTCAAATCATTATCACCCAAAACAAATCGAAGCTGAACAACAGGCTAAATGGGAAGCGGATAAGCGCTTTGAAGTAAGCAACGACATCAGCAAAGATGAAAAAACGCGTTATATGCTGTCTATGTTCCCTTATCCAAGTGGCAAGCTGCATATGGGACACGTTCGTAACTACACTATTTCAGATGTGCTCAGCCGTTATTATCGTTTAAAAGGTGACCAAGTTTTACAGCCTATGGGTTGGGATGCGTTTGGTATGCCTGCCGAAAACGCGGCCATTGCCAACCAAGTTGCTCCTGCAAAATGGACCTTCTCAAACATTGACAATATGCGTACCCAGTTAAAGACTTTGGGTCTATCTATCGACTGGTCACGTGAGTTTGCTACTTGTACCCCTGAATATTATCGCTGGGAGCAATGGTTCTTCTTACAGCTTTACAAAAAAGGCTTGGTTTATAAAAAACTGGCCACCGTAAACTGGGACCCAGTAGACAATACAGTATTGGCTAACGAACAAGTCATTGATGGTAAAGGTTGGCGCAGTGGGGCTCCTGTCGAAAAACGCGACATCCCTATGTACTACTTCAAAATCACAGATTACGCCGATGAGCTGTTAGATGATTTAGATCAATTAGAAGGACAGTGGCCAAGCGACGTTATCACCATGCAGCGCAACTGGATTGGTCGCAGCCCAGGTATGGAAGTTCATTTCCCGTACAAAAACAGCGATGACATCAGCACTTTAGACGTCTTCACTACCCGCCCTGATACCTTAATGGGCGTGACTTACGTGGCTGTGGCTGCTGAACACCGTTTGGCCAAGTTAGCCGCTGAGCAAAACCCAAAAATCGCTGAATTCTGCGAGCTATGCAAAAAAGGCTCTGTGGCGGAAGCTGACCTTGCCAAAGCTGAAAAAATTGGTATGGATACAGGCCTAACCGTTACCCATCCATTAACTGGCGAAGAGGTACCAGTTTGGGTAGCCAACTATGTGTTAATAAGCTACGGCTCTGGTGCTGTGATGGCAGTTCCTGCTCACGATGAGCGTGACTTCGAATTTGCTAGTAAATACAACCTGCCAATCAAAACAGTCATCGAAACGCCAGAAGGCCATGAAGGCGCTTACACTGAGCGTGGTAAATTAGTTAACTCAGGTGAGTTTGACGGCTTAGACTTTGACGGCTCATTTGAAGCCATGTTAGCCAAACTTGAATCTCAAAACCTAGCTTCACGTAAGATTCAATATCGTCTACGCGACTGGGGTGTATCACGCCAGCGTTATTGGGGCTGCCCAATCCCAATGATTAACTGTGAGTACTGTGGTAACGTTCCTGTTGATGAAGCCGACTTACCTATCAAGCTACCAACAGATGTCGTACCTGATGGCCGCGGTAACCCACTGAAGAATATCCCTGATTTTGTAAACACCACTTGTCCTAAATGTGGTGGCCCAGCTGAGCGTGAGACCGATACTTTTGATACCTTCATGGAATCAAGCTGGTACTATGCGCGTTTTGCTAGCCCCAATGATGATACTCAAATGGTCGATAAATCAGCTGCCGACACTTGGCTTCCTGTCGATCAGTATGTGGGCGGTGTTGAGCACGCGGTAATGCACCTATTGTATGCCCGCTTCTATCACAAGCTAATGCGTGATGAAGGCTTGGTATCAGGTGATGAGCCATTTAAGAACCTACTGACTCAAGGTATGGTATTGGCCGGCACTTTATATCGTAGCAATGAAGACGGCAGTAAAACCTACTACTTCGCCGAAGATGTAGACATCAATTATGATGACCGTGGTCAGCCTATCAATGCGACGTTAAAAGCAGATGGCCAACCTGTCACTATCGGTAAGATCGAGAAGATGTCGAAGTCGAAGAACAACGGCGTAGACCCGC
Organism: Psychrobacter pasteurii; assembly: GCF_900162815.1. Classification (GTDB taxonomy): domain Bacteria; phylum Pseudomonadota; class Gammaproteobacteria; order Pseudomonadales; family Moraxellaceae; genus Psychrobacter; species Psychrobacter pasteurii. The sequence goes on from NZ_FUGD01000024.1 coordinate 8,423, forward strand.
AAACCACTATTGATCAGTATGGAGCAGATACGGTTCGTTTGTACACCCTGTTTGCCGCACCTGCTGATCAAACCTTAGAGTGGTCAGATGACTCACTAAAAGGCCCTTATAACTTCTTGAAAAAAGTGTGGCGTGAAGTACAAACCCACATTGAGTCTTTACAAGAACAAGGGGTTGCGGTTACTGACTTGCCAGCTATTTCTACCATCGATAGCAGTGAGCTTGACAGCTTAGCGAAAAACTTACGCCGTAAGACTCATGAAGTTATTGCCAAGATTGATAATGACTTAGGCGATCGTTTATCGCTGAATACACCTGTCTCAAGCTTAATGGAGTTGGCCAACGAGATCGGTACTTTCATTGCCAAAAACAAACAAGTTAACGTCACAACGTTAGCCGTGCAGCATGAAGCTATCACCACGTTACTGACTATCTTATCGGTTTATGCACCGCACATTGCAGAGCATCTACTTGAAGAGTTGGATGTAGACACCCTGAACTTAACCTATCCTACTGCAGATGAATCTGCGTTGGTTCAAGACACCATCACTATGGTAGTTCAGGTTAATGGTAAGGTACGTGGCAAGATGGAAGTGGCCCCTAATAGCGACCCTGAAGATCTTAAAGCACAGGCCAAACAAATCGAGACTGTCGCTAAGTACCTAACTGGCGAGATTAAAAAAGAAATCGTTGTGCCTAACAAGCTAGTTAACATTGTAGTGGTAGGATAAATCATGACTCATCTATCAGCCCAAACTGAGACTCGTTCTGTTGCTACAAATAAGCGTGGTGCTCTGTGCACTGCGCTATTAACGGCAGCTCTAGTTGGAGCCCCGCTTATGTTGAGCAGCTGTGGTTTTCATTTGCGTGGCTATGATAGTCCTATGACTTATGCAGTACAAAGCACTCGACTGAGTCTTAATGACAATGATCCCACCAGCTTTCGCTTAAAACAGCCGCTCACACAGCGCTTGAATGCGGTTGGTATCAATGTGGTTGATGACATTGGCCGTCAAATTAATAGCAGTGATAAGCAGTATACTTCTACTATTCGTGTAGAAAATATAAGGCTTAAACGCTACGAATTGGTCGGTGTCTTGACTGAGGTTCGCTTAGTATTGTCGGCCGATGTGTTTTACGAAACGCTAAATAACACTCAAGGCCAGCCTAATGAGCCTATGACGGTAAAAAACCAGGTGCAAGTAGAGCGTACTTATCAGTTTGATGAAGCTTCAGTCAGTACGGACGATAAGCAAGGTAAGCAGATTGAAGAATGGCTGTATAGAAACTTAGCCCAGCGTATTACCGATCAATACGTTGCACTAAATTTACCTCGCGTTGCGCCAGAAGCTAAGCCTGATGACTCTAAGATTGCCGTCTTGGTCCCTACCGACTCAGCCTCAGCTGATACAGAGTCTACGCCCTAAGCTATGGAAGATACTTTTTTAAATGTCTACCCAAAGCTCAGTGCTGCTGACACTAACAACCCTCTTAACTTAACAGGATTGTGGTTGGCTCATGGCGATGAGCCTCTATTACAACAGTGGCTCATCGATGCCATGCGTAGCTCTTGGCGGGCACAAAATCTGGCCATCAAGCGTGTAGAATTGGTGTCTAGTAAAACCTGGCAAGAAGTCATGGGTGAGCTTAACAGCTTATCTTTATTTGACGATGCCACAGCAGTTATCGTCACTGGCAACCATAAGCCTGATAAAGCCATGCTACAGGAGCTTGAGAGCTTTGCCAGTATGGCCAATAGCGGTGACAACCAAAACTGTATGCTATGGCTAACAGGCAAAGTAGATAACCGTTCAAAAAGCAGTAAATGGTACGTGCCCTTTGCTCAACAAGGGCATGTCATTGACTGTAATCTATACAATGAAAATCAGCGCCAACAGCTTCTAACCTTCCAAGCACAAAAATTTGGGCTAAACCTATTACCCGAAGCTTGGCAATTTTTGATGGTACAGACCGAGCATCATTTGCTCAGTGCCTATCAAGCCTTATGGCGCTTATCTTATTTATATTCACCACAGACCATCTCTCCAAATGAGTCAGCCATTGATACAAGTGAGCTAGACCCTGCTGCGGCGAACACTGCTACCACAATCGATGTCGCGGCCTTAAAAAACGCCTTGGTCAGTGATGCACAATACAGTGTATTTGATTTGTCCGATGCCATGCTGGCTGGTAATGCCGCTCAAGTGGTTAAAATTATCGAGCAATTAAAAGCCACAGAAGAGCCCACCCCTTTGATACTTTGGGCCATTAGTAAAGACATGCGCCTGATTATGCAGCTTATGGCAGGTGAAAACCCACAAAGCATAGGGATTTGGAGTAGCAAGCAATCCTTATATCAAAGTGCTTGCCGACGCCAGACCCCTCAGAGCATTGCCGATTGGCCAGACATTCTTTATCAATGTGACAAAGCAGTAAAAGGCATCGTACGCCAACCGGCTTGGGAGCTTATGTTGCAAGCCGCTCTTAGAGTCACCGGACATCGACTGTTTTATTAAGCCCAATTAAGCTTATTACACCCAATCATCTTTGTTATTACTCAAAATAACAGCTCTGTCCACCTCAATTTTTATTTCCCTATCTCTTACCAACCACTTCTCTCCAATCTTTTATTCAGTATTAACAGACTGTTGTAACCTTTCTTAAACTTAATACCATGGTCTTTTTATGCTACTGCGGTATCATAAGTTTATTTAAAATTAGGTTCCGGACTGTGACATGGCTTTTATCTCTAATCAGAAAACCCGAAAGTCTCTTATAAAATGGAGCATCATAGGCTTAGTTGTTTTGGCTTTAGGCATACTGCTGTATAACAAATTCAAACCCAAAGAAGAGGCGCCAAACTACATTACCACGCCTGCTAAGACAGGAGACATTGAGCGTAATGTGATGGCTTCAGGGAAAGTAAAGGCACTGAACACAGTCGATGTCGGGGCTCAGGTTTCAGGGGAAGTCACAAGACTCTACGTGGATGTTGGAGATGAAGTCAAAAAAGGCGATCTTATTGCCCAAATCGATCAAGTGACCCAAAAAAACACCCTCTCCAACCAGCAAGCCACTTTAGAACAAGGTCGAGCTGGTCTACGAAGTGCTCAAGCTGAATACTATAGCCGAAAAGCTGGGTTAGAAAGCGCCCAAGCCGATCTCGCCAGCCGTGAAGCGGACTTAAAGCAGGCCATCTCTGATTATGACCGCTTAAGACCCCTTTTGGCGCAAGATGCGATTAGCCAACAAGAAGTTCAAACTGCAAAAACCAATGTGGATAAAGCTAGGGCCAGTGTGGCTGCAGCGAAAGCCGCCATTAAAACAGCCCAAGCCGCTGTGGTAACCGCTCAAGCTAACATTGCCAGTAACGAGGCAGACATTCGCAAAGCTGAGACCAACTTAAGTACGGCCAGTACCGACTTAGGCTACACCACCATTCGCGCCCCTATTGACGGCACTGTGGTGGCTGTGGTCACTGAACAAGGGACTACTGTTAACGCCAATCAAGCCGCACCAACTATTGTGACTTTAGCCGATTTATCAACGGTGCGCATCAATGCCCAAATCTCTGAAGCAGATGTGATCAACGTCAAAGCCGGAATGCCTGTATATTTCAATACCATTGGTAATCCTGATCAAAAATACGATGCTGTGTTAACGGCTATTGAGCCAGCGCCAGAGCAAATCAGTACCACCAGCTCGACCGACTCTGCCATTTATTATATTGGGTACGTCGAAGTCCCGAATCCTGAACGCCGCTTTCGTATTGATATGACCGCGCAAGTTTATGTGGTTATCGACAAGGCAAGCAATACCTTAATGGTACCTTCTGCGGCAATTAGAAAAGGTGGCGGCTCTGACTCTAGTCCTAACGGTACTTATGTCCGAGTCCTAAAAGCTGATGAGAGTGTCGAAGATCGTCCTGTCAAAGTCGGTATTGATAATAGAGTCAATGCCCAGATTTTAAGCGGGCTTAAAGCAGGCGAAGCAGTCATTATTGGCGAGAACTCAGGCAAATCCGGTCAGGAGCAAAGCCGTCGCCGTCGTCCGCCTGGTATGTAATGCTTAGCACCCCTAACCTGTTACTTACTGACTTTAACTTTGAAATTAACTTAGACTTAGGCCAGTTTTTTATTACCTTTGCCTGAACTGAAGATTTTGCTATGACCACACCTAAGCCACCAATAGGTAACCCTACTGCATCCGACCTAGTGCCAAACAGGACCGCCTCATCGCCAAAATCTGGGGCAGAGCCGATCATGCAGCTTAAGGGCATCATCCGCGAATTTCCCGCGGGTGAACAAACCATTCGTATTTTGCATGATATTGATTTGACTATTTATCAAGGTGAAATGGTAGCCATCATTGGTCAGTCTGGCTCTGGTAAGTCAACCTTGATGAATATCTTAGGCTGCTTAGATAAAGCCACTGCGGGTGACTACTTAATCTTCGGTAAATCAGTCAAACAGCTTGACGCTGATGAGTTAGCTAAGCTGCGTCGTGAACATTTTGGCTTTATTTTCCAAAGGTATCATCTACTTGGCGATATTGACGCTCGCGATAACGTTGCTGTACCAGCCGTCTATGCAGGAATGGACAATAAGGTTCGCGCCCAGCGTGCCGAGCAGCTTCTTACGGACTTAGGGTTGGGTGATAAGGTTCATAACCGACCAAGCCAACTGTCTGGCGGACAACAGCAGCGCGTATCAGTCGCCCGAGCTTTGATGAATGGCGGCGATGTCATCTTAGCCGATGAGCCCACAGGGGCTTTGGACAGTAAATCAGGCAAAGATGTCTTACAGATTTTAAATAACTTAAACAAACAAGGTCATACGGTAATTATGGTCACCCATGACCCGAGCATTGCCGAGCAAGCAGAGCGGGTCATTGAGCTTAAAGACGGACGCATTATTGCCGATTACCGCAATGATAACTTTAGAGCTGAAGAAAGTACTGAAACCTCCGCTTCTAAAGAGACCACACAAGCTGACTCGCCTAGTCCTTCAAGAACTCTACACCACAAACAAAAAAGTCGTCTGGGCTCATTAATTGACCGCTTATCTGAAGCCTTTAGAATGTCCGTATTGGCGATGCGTGCTCATAAGATGCGCACCTTATTGACCATGTTAGGTATTATCATTGGTATTGCCTCAGTAGTCTCTGTGGTGGGCTTAGGTCAAGGGTCACAACAGCAAATCTTGTCCAATATCAGCTCCCTAGGTACCAACACCATCACCGTTATTGACGGCTATCCTTATGGTGACCCCAGACGGCGATACAATGATGACAACCTGACTCCCGATGATGCCAAAGCTGTGGCCGATCAGCCTTATGTGGTCAGTGTCAGCCCGCAGCTAGATGCCAGTGCCAGCGTCCGCTATCGCAATGTCCAAGAGTCTTCTAGCATCAGTGGTGTCGGCTCTGATTATCTAGAGGTCACTGGAGAAAAGCTGGCAATGGGCCAAGGATTCGATGAGCAAAGCATCTCTCTGCGTATGCAAGATGTCATTATTGATGATAATGCCAAAACCACTTTCTTCCCTGAATTAGAAAATCCAATTGGAGAAGTCTTACTAATTGGTAATGTTCCAGGCCGTGTGATTGGAGTTTTAGAGCCTAACGACAATGGCTTTGGACGCTCTAGTGATAGCCCCACAATTTATATGCCTTATACCACCATGATGTCGCGTATTGTGGGGGGTGATACCATTGACCGCTTTGTGGTGCTGATTGATAACCAAATCTCAACCAGTGCCGCTGAATCCGCCATTTCAGAGCTGATCGAAGGTCGACATGGCGCTGATGACTTTAGAACCCGTAACTCTGACTCAATCCGTCAAACCATTGAGTCTACCACCAACACCATGACGCTACTCATCTCCTCCATTGCGATTATCTCTTTAGTGGTGGGCGGTATCGGGGTGATGAACATTATGCTAGTCTCAGTAACCGAACGTACCAATGAAATTGGGGTGCGTATGGCGGTGGGCGCGCGTCAAAGTGACATTATGCAGCAGTTTTTGATAGAAGCTGTCCTGGTTTGTATTTTAGGCGGTGGCTTGGGGATATTGCTGGCCTTTATGATTGGAGAGGGGATTAATAGCTTAGGCTCTGACAGCTTTAGCGTTATCTACTCCCCTACTTCTATTATCGCCGCTTTTATTTGCTCTACTTTAATCGGGATTATTTTTGGTTTCCTGCCTGCCCGTAACGCAGCCAAGCTTAATCCAGTGGAGGCTTTATCTAGAGACTAATCTGTTCTGCACGCCGGTACTGGGGTTTAAATAACCATAAATTAAGGCGTGAAATATAAAAAACGGATTAATCTCGAAAAAAATCGAAAAAATTTATATTTAGGGTTGCATTCTCATTTTTGAGGCGTATAATGTGCTCTCACGTTAAGGGGATACAGCAAACCCTTTAAGGTAATATTTAGGGCCGATAGCTCAGTTGGTAGAGCAGTAGACTTTTAATCTATTGGTCCCGCGTTCGAGTCGCGGTCGGCCCACCAAATATTTAAAACCCCGATTAAGTCAGTCGGGGTTTTTCTTTCCAACAGTTTGTCTTAATATGTTATATTCTACTAAGAATTCATATTCTATTTAGACTGTTGATAAGATGCCATAAAGTTGAAATTATTTTTAAATTTATGTTGCATTCTTAAATTTGATAAGTATAATATGCCTCTCTTGTTAGAGAGACACATTAACTCTTCAAGTACTTTAGGGCCGATAGCTCAGTTGGTAGAGCAGTAGACTTTTAATCTATTGGTCCCGCGTTCGAGTCGCGGTCGGCCCACCAAATACTAAAAACCCCAATTAAACTTAAGTTTAATTGGGGTTTTTCTTTGCCTATCGTTTGGGCTATTTTTTGCTACCCATTGACTGTAACGCTTCTAATAATCCTAGTTTGCGAGGGGCCGTGGGCGCCTTATCAATCAAGCTCTGAAAATCTTCATTGTTAATGGTCGACTTCTCACCATGTGCTAACAATAACAAAGACGGCTGTAGGTCTTGAACTTTCCTTAAAGAAGCTATGTACTCTTCCGGATAGGTTATCAAATACGGGGACACAAACTTATTTTTAATTTTTAAAATGAGGTCCGCTGTATAAGCCTGCTTAGTTTGTGGGTGCCATAAAGACAAGTCGCAGTTGGTATGTCCTGGCGTCTCAAATACTACCCAATCTTCAAAATTAGGAATGGCCTCCCCTTCTTTTACCACCACATCTGGCTTTATCGATGGAGAGTACCATTGATATTTAACCTTCTGTTTTCGGCGGTTAGCAACGTAATAGGTTAAACCTAGATCATTAATATGACTAATACGTCCTGATACGCCCTGATACCAGGATTGTGCTTTGCCACTTGCCACAATCTGACAACCTGTCTTCTTCCGTAACAGTTCAGCACCTCCTGCATGATCTGGGTGCATGTGAGACACTACCACAGCTCTTAACTGCTCCACAGGGCGTTTTAGCGTCTTGGTGATGTAATTCAGTATGGTCTCTACATCACTGTAACAGCCCGAATCCAATAACAATAACTTATCAGGATATACCGCAAGGTAGGTGGTCTGAATGTAGCCTTCGATACCCACTATTTCTACTAAACTCATAATTTTCCTAATCCCTGCTCAAAAAACAATCGAATCATAGTAAACCGAGTGTATAGATAGTTTAAGCCTCCATGTTGACCGATAAGTTTTACTGTCTATTTTACTCGCAGAATACGAAGATATAGATGTAAAAAACCAGCCTTAAAAGGCTGGTTTTTATTTAATAAAAAATTAAGGTCGTAAGCTAAAAAGCTTATGCCAAGTCACGCACCTTAGGCTCACGCTCCCATAAACGAGTCTTAGCATTTTCGATAAATTCATCTACTGCATCGAGTGGTGTCACAAACTCATCTTTTTCTATTGGTAGCTTACTTAAGATGTGCTTTTCTGTCGCCGGACAATAAGCAATCGCCTTACAATGGTTAAAGGCATCATTGAACCAATCTAGTGCTGAGCTATCGTTAGCAAGCTTCTTAGCCACATCTGGCATAATGATACTCACCACAGCATCAAACAGCACAGAAGGGGCACCAGCGATTCGCTCATCGGCTTGTACTCGCGTGCCTTCATCTAATACAGCTTCTTTGCTTGGAGCCACAATCTTGACACTTGCCCCTGCTGCTTTCGCCGCCTTTTCAAACTTCTCAATTTGTTCACGGCTTGAGCCCTCACCAATCAAGATACCAATTTGACGACCCTTTAACGTTTTTGGTGACAGGCCAATGGTTTGTACTGCTGGCGATGTAGGCAAGTCTTGAATAGGAGCACTTGGTTTAGGCGCTTCTGGTAACTCCATGCCTAGAGCCTTAGCCACACGTTCTGCCAACTCTTGATCAATGTTGATGAGGTGACCCAGCATACGGGTACGAACGTGAGCGGTGTCCACCTTACCCAACTCAAAGGCAAAGGCAGAAGCAATGTGTGCTTGCTCCGTTGCCGTCTGACTGCGATAGAACATACGAGGTTGGCTATAATGGTCTGCAAAGCTTTCAGCGCGCACTCGTCCTTTCACACCATCATCCAACTGCTCATCATAAGACTTAAAGCCTTGCTTGTAGTTGGCACGAGGCTTATTCGGCTCTAAACTTTGAGGTTCATATAGCGTTCTGCCCTTTGGTACCTGCATTTGCATATGGCCATCTTGTTGGTTATGAGCAAACGGGCATTTTGGCGCATTAATCGGAATTTGTGCAAAGTTTGGTGATCCTAAGCGAGAAAGCTGAGTATCTAGGTAGCTAAACAGACGGCCTTGCAATAACGGGTCATTACTAAAGTCGATGCCTGGTGGCAAGTGCGAGGGACAGAAGGCAACCTGCTCAGTCTCCGCAAAGAAGTTATCTGGATAACGGTTTAACACCATCTTACCGATAATCTTAACCGGTACCAATTCTTCGGGAATAAGCTTGGTGGCATCTAAATGGTCAAATGGGAATTTTTCTGCTTCTTCTTCAGTGAATAACTGAACGCCAAACTCCCATTCAGGATAGTCGCCAGCTTCAATAGATTCAAATAGATCACGACGGTTATAGTCAGGATCAGCCCCTGAAATCTTCACCGCTTCATCCCAGGTTAAACCTTGTACCCCTAATTTGGGCTTCCAGTGGAAACGAACGAAAGTACTCTTGCCTTCTTTGTTAATAAGGCGATAAGAGTGAATACCAAAGCCTTCCATCATGCGTAAGCTACGGGGAATGGCACGGTCACTCATTAACCAAATTAGGTTATGCATGGTTTCAGGCGTTAAGGAGACAAAGTCCCAAAAAGTATCATGCGCTGAGGCGGCCTGCGGGAAACCACGATCCGGTTCAGGCTTAACGGCGTGAACGAAATCTGGGAACTTCATCGCATCTTGAATAAAGAAGATGGGCATATTATTGCCAACGATATCCCAGTTGCCCTCAGAAGTATAAATCTTCACCGCGAACCCACGCACATCACGAGGGGTATCTTTTGAGCCTTTATTCCCTGCGACTGTCGAAAAACGGGTGAATAGCGGAGTCTGCTTGCCTGTCTCTGTCAGAATCTTGGCTGTGGTGTACTCTTCTAAAGATTCCGTTAATTCGAAGTAACCATGAGCACCAGAGCCACGAGCATGGACAATACGCTCAGGAATACGTTCATGATCAAAGTGGGTAATTTTTTCTCGTAAGACGAAATCTTCTAATAAGGCGGGGCCTCTTGGGCCGGCTTTGAGCGAGTTTTGGTTATCAGAGATGACCACACCTTGCTGTGTGGTTAAGTTGGGCACATCTTGCCCTGCTTGATATTGGGGCTCTCCGCCCTTTCCCGTTTGTGGGTTCATATCTTTAGCGGGATCATTATGATTAATATTATCTTTCATTCTTATATCATCCTTGCTTGCTGAGTGAGTTATTTCACAATTCTTCTAGTCTAAAAATGCTAGCTTTTTTTATCTAACTACTTATCTAGCCAATCTACATATTAAACAAAATAGCCAAAATACCTGTTTAGGTTTAGTTAGATATGTATACGCAGTGTTAAGAAGCTTTTCTATTTAACTCACTCAAACTTTACTCAAGGATATATTTAGATTAAGCCATTGATTTAATTGTGAAAATATTTACTAATCACTGCTTCAATATCATGGCGTATCACAGACACACTGGGCATACGCTCAGCATGAAATCTTAAGATAGGAATGCCAGCACTGGCCAAAGCCTTATCCTTCTTATCGTCTGCTTTTTGTCTGGCGACACTGTCATGCGTCCAGTCATCAAGCTCAATGGCAAGCAAGGTAGTTTGAGCATCTCTATCCACCAACACATAATCCACGCTTTGACGGCAGATGCGATTAAACCAAAAGTTTTTGTCACTTCCAGCATCTTCACTGGGTGCAATAATGCGTGAGAGCTGCACCTGACTAAAAACATAATACTCTGGTACTGCTTGTTGCAATTTGGCAAAAAACAACACTTCTGTATCGGTCATTATCGGCATCGGCTCAAAAGGCCAAATTGCTAGATCATCTCCTTTTACCGGTTTTTCTTTTTTATTGTCATGGCGACGCTGAGCAACAATACTCATCATAATAATGAGTGCGACCAACACCATGACCCCTAACATCATAAAGTCCACTAAATCTTACCGCCTTAACTCAAAAACTACTTACCACATGAAGTAATAAAGAATTTATCTATAATCCTTTGTTACCGCTAAATTTTAAAATCATTGAATACTTGTTCTTATTTTAAATACCTTTAAAAACAAACCCTTATATTCATTTGTATTATCGCATTTCTAAGCGATACTGGCCTATACTTTAAGGCTACTCATAAAAAAACACGACAGCTAGTGTCGTGTTTGATTGCAAAGTAGCTCTTTAGGTAAATCAAGTTAAAATACGGGTAGCTTAGCGCCAATATAGCACCCAAGCATTGTTCACATTGGCCTTAGGATCCGCATTGATTTTATCTTTTAAAGCCAAAGCAGCTTCTTTGCCTTTTTCAGGCCCCACAATGACTCGAACCCCTTTACTGGTATTACTGGTCGAAGCAGGATAACCAGCGGCACGAAGCTCTTTGACAATGTCATCGGCTTTTTGTTGGCTATCTGCAAGCGCCACCTGTACTCCGAAGGTTCCTTTGGCTTCACCACTGGCCGCCTTACGACGGGCTTCTGCTAAGCGCTGCTGTGCTTCTCGCTTATTTTGCTCAGCGGCTCTTTTTTGCTCTGCTTCTCGCTGCAATCTTTCTACTTGCTTACGAGAAGGAATGGTAATGTTCTGCCCCACTCTTAACGATGAGTTGGTGCTCATGTTATTGGCTTGAGCCAAGGCTTCTACTGGTACGTTATACTGTCGTGCCAGCTTGATTAAACCATCACCTGGTTTTACTTCATAACCTTGCTGGCTAGTAGGCGCCTTATTGGTAGACGCAGCAGGCTTGGTCTCAGCAGCTTTGGTTTGTTGCGGCTTAGACTGACTGGCATTGCTAGCATTATAATCACGTACCAAACGGTCTATCTGGCTTTGCGAAGGAATAGTAATCTCTTGTCCTACGCGTATGGTAGAGCTTTTCGACAATTTATTGGCCTGAGAAATCGCTTCGACAGGCACATTATATTGACGAGACAACTTAATTAACCCTTCACCACGTTGTACCGTGTGCTTCTGGGTGCTGGTGGGTGCCTTTGAAGAAGCTACTTCAGCTTGTGGCTTCGGCTCAGGCTTTGATTGTGTCGCCTGCGTCTGAGTCTCATTGCGGGCTTGCATCTGCTGCGTGCTACTCACTGGTGTTACCGTCTGCTCAACCGGTCTTGCAGTGACTACCGGGCGCGTTACCGGCGTAGCGGCCTTAGAAGTTTCTTCTGATTCTGGCATTTCATCGACAACAGGTTCAGCGGCTCCACTGCGATACTGCTCATTTTCTAGACGTGCTTTTTGCATGGCCAAAGCTTCTGCTTTTTCTTGCTCAGTCAAAAACTCACGTGTTTTTTGATCCAACTGCGCCATCTTCTTTTCACGCTCAAGTCGCTTTTGCGCCAAGATACGCTCTTCTGTCTCAAGATCAGCAGTTAAGGGATCCTGATCCGTTTTTACAGCCGTACTTACTTGCTCAACTTTTATGGCATTATCAATGTCAGCATCTTTTGGGGCATCCATTTGTTTCACCAAAGACAACAGCAATATGCCGCCTCCAATGAATACGGTTGTACCCAATAGTAATTGTCGTGATGAATCCATATCCAACCCCTTGTAATCTCTCATGCTTAAACAGTTTGATTCAACTAGACTGTTAATAAGTAATATTTATTTATGGATTATAAAGGATTACTCAAGGGATGTCTGCTATCAAGTGTAGTCAAGCCTGCTTAGTTTGGTAAACGGGATGCATGACCCTAAATAACTAATAATATCAATCAATTAAACAGTAAATAACACTAATTAACCCTGCTGTTCTATATTAAAACCAGTGGGCCTAGCTTATTTGTTATAATAAAAAAACATCTCCCGAGGAGCGGTGATTGTGACGTGTTAAGCTTCTATAACACCTACTCCTCTCACCTCAAGGTAACTGGAATGACTATGCAAGCTTCAGACAACACTCAAAACACCGCTCTTATGACTCCTTTAAAAAACGATAGCTTCACAGTAGGTAGCCGTACCTTCTCTTCCCGATTATTGGTCGGTACCGGTAAATATAAGGATTTACAGCAGACAGGGGATGCCATTGCAGCCTCTGGTGCAGAAATTGTGACTGTGGCTATCCGCCGCACCAACATTGGTCAACATAGAGATCAGCCAAACTTACTAGATGTTATTTCTCCTGAAAAATACACTATCTTACCCAATACGGCTGGCTGTTTTGACGCCGATACTGCGATACGTACCTGTCAGCTGGCGCGTGAGTTACTAGATGGACATAATCTAGTGAAGCTAGAAGTCCTAGGCGATGAGAAGACCTTATACCCAAACGTGACCGAAACGCTGGCAGCAGCCCAAAAATTAATCGAAGATGGGTTTGAGGTTATGGTGTACACCTCTGATGACCCCATCGTTGCCAAAGAGCTTGCTAGCATGGGCTGTGTGGCGATTATGCCTTTAGGTAGCCTCATCGGTTCTGGTTTGGGATTGTTAAACCCGCACAACTTAAGTATTATCATTGAGAACACTCAAGAACTGAACATTCCAGTACTAGTAGATGCCGGCGTAGGTACTGCGTCAGATGCAGCTATTGCTATGGAGCTTGGTTGTGATGGCGTATTGATGAACTCAGCCATCGCCAATGCAGACAACCCTGTCTTAATGGCCCATGCCATGAAACACGCTATTTGGGCGGGACGTGCCTCTTATCTAGCAGGCCGTATGCCAAAACGTAGAATGGCTCTGCCCAGCTCGCCACAGACTGGCTACTTTTTTCAGTAATTTGTTATAAGTTACTCCTCACAAACCGGCCTCTTATTAACGGTCATTGCTTTTGAGGCTGGGGGCTGACTAAGCCCTAAATGTAAAGCAATGATTAAAAGCAATATTACCTATTTAACTCAAATAGGTTTTGCATTAATATGGATATCATCACCTAAAATGATTATAAGCTCTTCTTTACAGTCACAATTTTCACTATACCTCCAATTTATCTGAGCAAAGGAATGCTATGCGTTTATTATCAATACTAGATTTTATGTTTTTGCTGGTCGAAAAACGTAAACAACCCATGCATGTTGGCGGTTTATTCTTATTCGAAATTCCTGCAGAAGCCGATGAAGATTTCGTTCTGTCACTGGTACAACAAATGCAGTCTTCAAAGACTCCTCCGACCTTCCCTTTTAACCAAGTGCTTCACAACTTAACCTATTGGGCTAAGGATGAAGAGTTCGATGTTGAGCACCACTTCCATCATATCGCGCTACCGAAACCAGCACGGGTGCGTGAACTGCTGTCTTATATTTCAAAAGAACATGGCCGCCTATTAGACCGCGCGCGTCCTTTATGGGAATGTCATATTATTGAAGGCATTGAGCCTGAGTCGCCAGGACGTCCAAAACGCTTTGGCCTATACTTTAAGATTCACCACTCATTGGTGGACGGTATTGCCGCAATGCGCTTGGTACAAAAGTCTTTGTCTCAGTCTCCAAACGAGACCTTGACCCTGCCTTTATGGGCGTTAATGATGCGTCATCGCTATGAGATTGAGACGGTTCTGCCGAGCAAAGATCACTCTGCTTTGAGTATCTTCAAAGATCAATTAAAAACGGCCAAACCTGTCCTACAGGAAATCGCTCAAACCCTAAATCAAAGCAAAGACTCAAGCTTTGTTAGAACCACTCAAGCGCCAGCCAGCATATTGAACCAGAGTATTTCTAGCTCAAGACGCTTTATTGCAGACTCTTATGAGCTTGAAAGATTCAAAAACGTGGCCCAAAACTTAGGGGTCAGTATCAATGACGTGGTACTTACCGTTTGCTCTGGTGCGTTACGCAACTATCTGATTTCAATTAACGAGCTACCTGAAGATCCTTTAATCGCCTGGGTTCCTTACTCTATGCGTAAAGATGAGAGTGCTTCGGGCAACCAATTTGCCTTTATCTTATGTAACCTTGGTACCCATTTAGAAAACCCGCTTAACCGCTTGAAGCTGGTTCATGACAGTATGAATGATGGTAAGAGTCGCTTTGGTCGTATGACTCAGCCAGAGGTCATTAACTACAGCTTGCTGGCTTATAGCTGGGAGTTGGTTAACGTACTGACCAGTGCTTATCCTAAGAAGCAGGCTTTTAACCTCATCATTTCAAACGTACCGGGCTCTAAGAAAAAGCTGTACTGGAATGGCGCAGAGTTAAGAGCGCTATATCCGGCCTCTATTTTATTCAATGGTCAAGCCATGAACATAACCTTGGCCAGTTATTTGGATAAAATTGAATTTGGTATCGTCGCTTGTAGTAAAACCCTACCAAAAACTCAAAATCTATTGAAGTTATTAGAAAGTGAATTAGCCAATCTAGAGCAGATTTGCAACGAAAGAAGATTGGGTATTCGTGAATAACTTTGGTTGTAACACAAACTAAAACAGCAAGAGGTCATATGCGCGTAGTCTCTTTGGTAGAACAGCTGTTTTTTTTAATTGAAAAGCACAAACAGCCCATGCATGTAGGTGGGCTGTTTTTGTTTGATATTCCTGCCTCTGCAGGGCCTGACTTTGTGACCAACTTAGTTCGTCAACTGCGCAAAGGCAAGACTCCGCCTACCTTTCCTTTTAATCAGGTGCTGCACAACTTAACTTTTTGGAAAACCACAGATAACTTCGATCTGCACTACCATTTCCATCATACCGTTTTGTCTAAGCCCCACTCTGCCCAGGCTCTGCTTTTCTACGTGTCTGATGTCCATGCCAATATGCTCGATAAAAACTATCCCTTATGGGAGTGTCATATTATTGAGGGTATCGATGCGGTAAACCCCAAGCGTTTTGCGTTATATTTTAAGATTCATCACTCACTGGTAGATGGCGTGGCAGCCATGCGCATTGTGGAGAAATCTTTATCTAACTCTCCAAATGAGGTCATGACTTTACCGCCTTGGGCACTACTTAGACGTGATGAAAAAAATCTAGAAAACGTAGCGCCTAATAAACGCACGTTTGGCGGCGTGATAAAAGAACAGCTTGGTACCATCAAGCCGGTTTTTGGTGAGCTGAAAAATGAGCTTAAAGAGCGAAATGAGCCGGGATTTGTCTCGACTCTACAGGCCCCAACTAGCCTGTTAAATCAACGTATCTCAAACAGCCGAGCCTTTTTTGCCATCACTTATAACTTGCCTAGATTTAAAAAAATAGCCCAAAGCTTACAAGTGAGTATCAATGATGTGGCTCTGGCCATCTGCTCTGGGGCGTTACGCAGCTATCTGTTACAACTTCAGCAGCTACCAAAAGAGCCGCTGATTGCTTTTGTTCCTGTGTCTTTACGCAAAGATGACAGCGCATCAGGCAATCAAGCCTCCTTAGTGCTATGTAACTTAGCCACAGACGTTACCGACCCTGTTGAGCGAATTAAGGCCATCCATGACAGCATGACTCTGGGCAAAGATAAGTTTGAGCGAATGGAGCAAGCCCAAGTCATTAATTACAGCGCTATAAGCTATGCTTGGGAAGGCGTGAATCTATTGACCAATGCTTATCCCAAAAAACAAGCCTTTAATATCTTAATCTCTAATGTCCCAGGGCCCAAAGAGCCTTTGTATTGGAATGGCGCCACACTCACCGCTTTATACCCGGCTTCTGTGGTGTTCAATGGTCAGGCGTTAAACATCACCTTTACCAGCTATTTAGATCAGCTGCACTTTGGTATTATCGGCTGCGATAAGACGCTGCCAAATCTTGAGTCCCTACCCGATTGGTTAGACACAGAGTTGTCCAAGCTTGAAGAGTTTTGCAACCTTACTTAGTCTATAAGCAGCCAGATCCATAACCGGCTAGACCGATTTATTAAATCGTGATTTCAAGCTTTGTAGTAGCCACAGCCCATAGGTGATGACCACATAATTAATGGCAAAGCCAATGGCCCCGCTAATAACCAGCATAGGGATGACCCCGTTTTCTTTTAAAGCGGTGAGCGTCAGCTCTGCCGCTGATAGATCGTATAAAGAATAAATCATCAAAGCAGAGGTCACCACCAGGGTAAATACCGCTGTTAATAAGCCAATACGGTGACACTCTATTTTCTCTAAGCTGCGCGCTTCAATCCTGTTAAATAAAGCAATTACTGCAATGTTTAACCCCAAAACCACCAGAGCCGATAACCCTATCCCAGAAATAGGCAGACCTAGTTGAGACAAGCTTGAGGGTAAGAAAACATAGAGCAAGGTATACATCAGCGCAAAGCGTGATAAATAGCGATAGCTTTTGGTTTGCTCGGTTTTAGTCATCGCCACAGGATCTGGAGTAGCGCTGTCCTGATTGGGCTTATGGTACTCATCTTGCATTGTTTTCTCTTATTCTCAACATAGTTATCAGATTAAGCCTGCTATCTAACCACAAATTGCTATTTTTTGCTTTGATTTATAGAGCTATGACCCATAAAAAAGAGGTGAGCTCAACGCCCACCTCTTTTTTTATGATGTCATTGTGACACGCTTACTCAACAAAGCTAAGATCTACTTAGCTTAGCTGGCAACTTTAGCCACTTTAAATCCAAGCTGTTGAACCACCTCTTCTTTATCATGAGGGGCCAACACTGCTTTGCTACTTGGCTTATCTTTTAGATAAGTGGTCGCCACACGCTGCAAGTCTTCTAAGGTAACCTCTAGAATATTGCCGCGCATTTTTTGCTGCCAAGCCTCACCACGATTGTGTAAGTCGGCGAAGCAAGATTTCACCGCCTCTCCTGCCGGTGATCCTGGCTTATCCATACCTGAAATGATACCTAAAATAGCCTCTTCCAACTGTTCAGGCTTTTGTGGTTCATTGAGTAGCCAGTTCACACTTTGCTCAAAGTGCTCGAAAGTCTCTGCACAATGTGGGTCACGATAGCTAAAGAACTTAAAGGCACAGGCATTGGCATCATAGCCTGCACCACCGCCATAAGCGCCGCCACGTTCGCGGATAGCTCCATGCAAATAGCCATTGCGTAAGTAAGGCGCCAGTACCATCAAGGCTGCAGTATCTGGATGATCTGCGGGAACTACAGGATAAGCGGCGGCATTGTGATACACATTGGTAGCCACTAACCATGCCATGTCATCCGCTTGACGCTCTAGAGTATCCGCTTCTTGTGGCACAGCACTGCCTCGCTCAAGCTGCAGCTGAGTGTATTCAGCAGGAATACTGTTAGCCAAAGCCTGACTGTCCTGCTCTACCTTATTGGTATACAGCGACTGCGCCCAGTTTTGTTCAATTAACTGCTTAAAGTTTTCTGTTTGCTCCGGTTCACACACAATCACAGCTTGCTTCGGCAGGCTAGCCAAGCGCTTGTGTAGTACAACTAGCGCGCTAGATAACTCATCCCACTTAGACTCATCTTCAGTCGGATTGCCTAAGAACTCTTTTAGGGCATTTAAAGCAGGTAAGCCACTACGCACATACTCAAGCTCAGCTTGACGGCTCATACTACGACTTGCCGTTTGCATTGCATACGCATGACCTGAGCTGGCCAAACGAGACTGCCAGCCGGCACGTCTTTGTTGCAATAGCTCTTTGATACGGTCTTTTTCAGTGAAGATACTGTGCTCTAATACTTGCTTCACCAAGTCAATGGCTTCAGGCTTACGATTTAAAGCACGAGTTGCCACCACAAAGTAACTGCTCAATAAATCAGGGTTTTGTGGTGAGGTACGCTGACTAATGCGCGCCGTTACTCCAGATGAATGCGCCGCTTGTAGCGCCTGAAAATCACGAGCTGGTAAAGTATCTGTTCCCAGCTCCGACAATAGCCCTAAATAAATAGGCAATAGCGGGTGGTTAATCAGCTCATCTTGACCGGCCAGTGGCATAATCACCTGATAGTAATATAGGCCGTTAGTACCCGCTTCATACTGATAAAGCACGCTGTCATCACCCGCAAGCTTAATGTCTACCTGCTTGCCATGGATAAAGCTGATAGAGTCAGGAACATCTTCTAAGCCCACTTTAGGCAGTAAGCTTAAGTCATCTTCCGCTGCTTGACGGGCGGTTAACTGCTCGGCTTGCTCTTTGAGTTTTTGCTTATCGGCTTCTGTTAACGTCGCTTCGATAGCATCCAAACGGGCTTGCTCAGCTTCTGCCAACTTCGCAGACTTAGTGGCATCAGGCACTAAGGTCACACGCACTCGGTGTGGATTGTCAATCAAGTGCTTTCGTAGCAAGCTAGGTAACCAGCTTGGATCTTTAACTTGCTCACGCAGCCACTGTAAATGCTCATCCACTTCCCAGATATCAATGGGGTTACCGTCATGAATGGCGGTACTAAAGCCTTCTAACATTAGATTTAGACCATAAGGGATGCTGTCGCCGCCGATATGGCGCTGATCAATCTCGATTTGGTGCAAGATGGTCTCAATGGCCTCTGGGTCAATCTCGCTATCCGCCACTTGCTGCAATAAGTCTAGAACCCCTTGCTCAACGGCATCGGCATGCTCAGCTTCTGAACCGCGTACCCCGGCGTAGAACACCATTTCAAAGTGACTGTCATCTAAGCCTAATAGTGGGCTTGGACCTGTCGCTAGCGGATGACTGTCCAAATACGCACGCAAAGGTGAGCCGGCATGCTCAATTAACACCCCTTCTAATAAACGCAGGGCCAAACGCTGTTTTGGATCGGTAATCTCAGGCAGTAACCAAGCCATCGCATGGTGAGTTTGCGCCTTGTCTACCTCATCTACCGTATAGGTTTCTGTTACTTGAATAGGGGCACTTAAACGAGTTTCAGGGCGTGATTCATGCTTTTTGCCTTCCCCAAATTGAGCCAAGGCATCTTCATGTAACTTAGCTTGAGTTTGCTGCACTGGAATATTACCGAAGCTCATAATCACACTATTAGACGGGTGATAATGGCTTTTATGGAACTCAATCAACTCGGCATGGGTTAAATCTGGAATATCCGCAGGATCACCGCCTGAGTTGTAGTGATAAGTGGTGGTTGGGAATAAGTGATGCGCAACGCTGTGATATAACTGGTCAATCTCACCACTCATCGCGCCTTTCATCTCATTAAACACAATGCCTTTAAACTGCGGCTTATCATTCTCATCCAACTCAACACGAATGCCTTCTTGAGCGAAATCTAGCGGATGTAAGTTTGGAAAAAATGAGGCATCAAGGTATACCGACAACAGGTTAAAGTAGTCATTTTTATTTTGAGTTGCGAAGGGATAAGCCGTCCAGTCGGCCGCAGTCATAGCATTCATAAACGTGTTTAATGAACGTTTAATCATTGAGAAGAATGGATCACGCACTGGATATTTAGCAGACCCACAAAGCGCAGTATGCTCAAGAATATGTGCCTCGCCTTTTGAGTCCATTGGCTGAGTACGAAAGCCTACCAAGAATGCGTTTTCATCACTTGGATGGGCCAAGTGATAGTGCATGGCTCCAGTTTGCTTGTGCTTGCTGATGAGGACATCTAAGGACAACGCTTCAATTTTGCGGTGCTGAATCAATTCAAAGCTTGGATGTAAGGTCAAATCTGGCGCTGCATTATCTTGTTTCATATTTTCGCTCATATTATTTATCGTATTTTTATTAGCTATTACTATTTTAAAGGCCCCACTATTTAGGAGGCATCATTCAAAAATGCTGATATTAGTTAATGGGGGGTAGTTGTGGTTTTTTAAAGCCATAGTAACAACTTTACTTACAATCAAATCCCCCTTGAGGTCTTAGGCAGATAAATCTGAGTTTTGATCAGCGCAGTGACGCACTTTGGTGATGGTAGGGGCATATTGTCCTTTTAACTCACTATTTGGTAGCGTTAAACAAAACACCTCCCCGTTTTGAGCACGTATCGATAATTCGAATTGACGAAACTTAGCCACGTCCTGCGTTTCATCTGCGGGTAGTCCCAGTAAATACCAAATCAACATGCTGATCCAATAGCCATGGGTATAGACCACATGATTGCCTGACTCAAAATCTGCAAACTGCTCAAGCACTTGCGGAATACGCTGATAAAACTGCTGAAAACTCTCAGCATCCTCTGCATTGGGAACAGCCGGATTGGCGGATTGCCAATAAGCGTCAGTGAGCGCCATACGCTGCTCAAAGGTGGTGCCTTGTAGACGACTAAAGCCAATTAAATCAAACTCTTGTAAGCCTTCAATCACTCTTGGTGTCTGCTGTAATTTCTTCACTAAAGGCTGCGCGGTTTGCTGAGTGCGAATATAACTTGAGACGCAGATAGAGTTAATATCCTCCCCCAAAGTTTGTAGCAGCCAGTCAGCCGCTTCTTCTGCCTGCTTATGGCCCAATTGTGTCAACTCAATCTTAGCATTAGGCTGTACTTCCCCACCGGCATTGGCGGTACTTTGACCATGTCGAACCAAATATATTTTTTTCATGCTACCCCCTTCATAAAAAACAATAATCCCTCACCTAAATGGCTACTCAGCAGTAATCCACACAAAGACAGGCTTAGTCTACTAGCGACGACAATTAATTCAAATTTATTTTGCCTTAGTTTATGGTGTCTTAAAGAAGAGCTAAGCCATAAATAGCGTGGAACATCAGAAGACTACTGAGTCAGTTAGCGTTATAAAAGGCAATAAATTCTCTTTTGCGATGCCACAGTGAGTTTTTGTTATCTTGGCTACGCCTTATAAAATCTAAGGGTAAATCAGTTACCCCCAAGGGCTGTGGATAAGTCTGTGTATAACTCACGACTTGACAGCAAATAGTACGCATTACTTAAGGCTTAGCCTAAAATTGTCTATTTTTTATACAAATAATTTATTATTTAAAATCAATGACTTACATGACAAATATTTTTATCAATAAATTTTTATAATTTTTTTATACCCTTAATTTTTTTGGATATGTTCCACGCTGTAACCCCGACATACACAATTAATCTAAATTACAGTATGATAGCCCCACTGAAATTAAACACACCACAAACACTAAAAGTTGGAAATATTATGTACGACGTTATGGCTGTAGGAAACGCTTTAGTAGATCACGAATATCTATTGAACGATGAACAACTTACTCAAACCAGTTTGGCCAAAGGCAGTATGACTTTAGCCAGCTTAGAGGAGCAAACCCAGTTGCTAGCAGAGTTCGAAGCTCAGCAATTACAGCCGTCAAAACAAACTGGTGGTGGGTCAGCTGCCAATGCCATGTTTGCTTTTGCTAGCCTTGGCGGTAAGTCTTTTTATGGTTGCCGTGTTGGAGATGACAAGGCAGGTGAGTTTTATCTAGCGGACCTAAACCAAGCTGGCGTGGCCACTACCTCTGAGAAATCAGTTTCCGCGGGCGGCGTGACTGGCTCATGCGTGGTAGCGATTACTCCAGATGGTGAGCGCACCATGCAAACTTTCTTAGGCACTTCAAGTGACATTAACGAAGACAACTTAGATTTTGAAGCCTTAAGTCAAAGCAGCTGGTTATACTTTGAAGGCTATCTGGCGATGTCAGAAAGTCTACGCCCTGCCCTACAAAAGCTACGTCAGCAAGCCAAAGACAACGATATTAAAATTGCTGTGAGCTTTGCTGACCCTGCCGTGGTTAACTTCGCCAAAGAAGGCTTACTTGAGGTCTTAGGTGATGGGGTAAACACTATTTTTTGTAATGCTGAAGAAGCGATGCTATTTACCGAAACTAGCAACATTACTGAAGCAGCTCAAGCCTTAACTCAATACTGTCAGCTGGCTGTGGTTACCAACAGTGCTGAAGATACGGTTATTTGTGAAAAAGGCGCAGACGCGACGACGACTTTAACCAAGGTACCTACGCCTAAAGTAGATAAGGTCATTGATACCAATGGTGCCGGCGACAACTATTCTGGCGCTTTTTTATATGCTCTATCTCAAAACCATAGCTTAACCGAGTGTGGGCAACTAGCAGGTACAGTCGCCAGTCAAGTGGTTCAACAATTTGGCCCTCGTCTAACCGTAGAGCAGTACCAAGCCATTGCCAAACAAGTTCTGTCTTAAGCATGCCAGCTCTTAGCTTTTAAGATTGAGCTTTTAAGATTTAGTATTTAAATAAAAAAATCCCAAACTAAAAAGTTTGGGATTTTTTATTGTTTAGCAGTGATAGCCTTAAGCGTTGGCTAGTGCCTGCTCTAAGTCAGCTTTGATATCTTCAATATGCTCGATACCAATAGACAGACGAATCATATCTTCACTCACGCCAGCTTTGGCCAACTCTTCGTCATTAAGCTGACGGTGAGTGGTAGTAGCTGGGTGACTGGCCAATGATTTAGCATCACCGATATTTACCAGACGCGTGATTAAGTTTAGCGCATCGATAAATTTAGCGCCGGCTTCACGGCCTCCTTTTACGCCAAACGTTAAAATAGCAGAAGGCGTACCCTTCATGTATTTCTGCGCCAATTCATGGTCTGGATGATCTGATAGGCCAGCATACTTAACCCAAGCCACTTTATCATGACCTTTTAGGTACTCAGCCACGGCTTGAGCGTTTTGTACATGGCGCTCCATACGTAGGCTTAAAGTTTGGATACCTTGTAGAATACTAAAGGCATTTAATGGACTTAAAGCCGCACCCGTATTACGTAGCGGTGCCACACGAGCACGTGCGATATAAGCGGCTGCACCCACGTCTTTTACGAAGTTTACGCCATGATAGCTAATATCAGGCTGGTTCAATAGCGGGAAGCGCTCTGGATAATCACCCCAATTAAAGTTACCGCTGTCCACGATAGCACCGCCAATTGACGTACCGGTACCACTCATATATTTAGTTAAAGAATGCACCACGATATCCGCACCAAAGTCAAACGGACGGCACAAGGCTGGCGTGGCTACTGTGTTATCAATCACAACCGGCACCCCATGCTTATGGGCAGCTTCTGAAATTGCTTCAATATCGATAATGTTACCTAGCGGGTTACCGATACTTTCAGCGAATACCATTTTGGTTTTGTCATCGACTAAATCGTGAATGGCTTCAGGGGTTTTGTGATCAAAGAAACGAACTTCGATACCTTGACGCGGTAGAGTGTGAGCAAAGAAGTTGTACGTACCGCCATATAGCGTTGAAGCTGCAATAATATTATCACCCGCTTCACAGATGGTTTGCACTGCATAGGTAATGGCCGCCATACCTGAAGCCACTGCTAAAGCACCGATACCGCCTTCTAATGCCGCCACACGCTCTTCTAGCACAGCGTTGGTAGGGTTCATGATGCGGGTATAGATGTTACCTGCAACTTTTAGGTCAAATAGATCTGCCCCATGTTGAGTATCATCAAACGCATAAGAGCTGGTGTGGTAAATAGGCACAGCCACGGCCTTGGTGGTCGGCTCTACACTATAGCCTGCATGAATGGCTAAAGTTTCTAAACGCTGATTCTCAACTGCATTGTCGGCATTACTCATATCGCATCCTTAACGTATTAATATAAAAGTTTAAATAAAACCCTCAGGGCACTCTCAACAAAAGTACTATAAGCCAAAAGCATCCCTTAAGGCAAAATCAAAAAGCCATAAAAAAGCTGGATTATCTAATGATAACCCAGCCAATGAATAAATATAATGACTAATTCTTATTATACTTATTACTTCCGCTCACATAGGAGGGATTTATTTGTAGTAAGCGTTTGCTGTTTGCGAGTGGTCTGTGTCATCAACCACTTGAGTTAACTCAGGAATTTGCTGCTTCAACTGAACTTCAACACCTTGGCGTAAAGTCATATCTACTGCAGAACAACCCTGACAACCGCCGCCAAATTTTAATACCGCAGTTAGGCCTACGCCTTCTTCTTCAATCAATTCTAATAACTGTACGTCACCACCGTGAGCGGCTAAGCTTGGGTTAATTTCAGATTGAAGCACATAGTTAATACGCTCTTCCACGCTAGCATCAGCGCCTACTTTAGGCACTTTAGAGTTTGGTGCACGGAAAGTTAACTGTCCACCAAAGCGGTCTTTGTTGTAATCAATAACTGCATCTTCTAAGTAAGGAACTGAAGAGGCTTCAATGTAGGCGGTAAAAGCTTCAAACGGCATTTGTAAATCCGCTTCGTCTTCTTCACCAGGCTGGTTATAGGCCATACAACATTCCGCTCGAGGTGTCCCTGGATGTTCAACAAAAATACGCACGCCAATACCTGGGGTCTCTTGTTTCGCCAGTAATTCGGCTAAGTACTCTTGGGCAGAAGGAGTGATGGTAATGTTGCTTTTAATGTCTGATTGTTCGATATCAATTGCAGAAACTGGAGCGTTATCAGTCATAAATGACCTCTTATATTGTAAATTGTAGGATGGGTAATTTGATGGGTTTAAAGCTGAATATGTGCCTTTAGTACTTCTATTATGGTGGCGATTGAGAATTAATCAAGGAAAATGATAATTAGTTACATAGAAAAATAACTCAGCACTGTTGCTAGGCAAAAACGCTTATAGGCAAGCTAAATTTTGTAATATGACCTATAATATAGCCTATCCAAAATCACAACTGCCTATCCCCCAATAAACTGCATTTATTGGGCTACTCAAAAACCCTTCGCTTATCCTATCGAGCTTTTTATGGCTTCATTATATATGGCGCTTCTTGCCTAGTTTTTGAGTATAAAAAGTTTAGAGTTAACTATCATGACCTTAATTACTGCGGTAATCTCTATTTTTTTATTAATAGCCATCAGTGCTATTGTATCAAGTTCTGAGCTTGCCCTGGCTTCTGCCCGAAAAATAAAACTACAAATCCTAGCCAAAGAAGGGGAAGTACGAGCCCTCGATGTATTGGCCATGCAAGACAATCCTGGTAGCTTTATCACTGTGGTCCAGGTGCTATTAAACGCCGTGGCTATTTTAGCCGGTGTCATTGGTGAGTCTGCTGTCAGCCCTTATTTAGAAGCCATTTTACAGCATGAATCCTTATCGTTTTTACAAGTCATCGTTGGTTATGAAACGCTAGCTTCAGCGATCTCTTTTATTCTAGTCACCAGTGTGTTTGTCCTATTTGCTGACCTGATGCCAAAGCGCTTTGCTATGAGTTACGCTGAGTCCATCGCCATCCGCTTAGTGCGCCCAATGATGATGCTCATCTTTGTGTTTAAGCCGATTATCTGGGTGTTTGATGGCGCCGCTGATATATTATTTAAGCTGCTTGGCGTCTCTACTGTTCGCCGTGATGATCTGACCTCAGAAGACATTTATGCGGTGATGGATGCGGGTGCGGAAGCTGGAGTGTTAAAGCATCAAGAGCACCACTTAATCGCCAACATCTTTGAGATGCAAGAGCGTACCGTCACCTCAGTAATGACTACCCGTGAATACATCGTTTATTTTGACTCGAATGAAAGTCATGATGTGATCGTTGAAACCATGATTCGTCAGCCTCATCACAAGTTCTTAGTTTGCTTGGAAGATGACTTAGAACAGACCATAGGTTATGTTGAGTCTCGTGCCTTTTTGGCGATGGTTTTACAAAAAGAGCAGGTGCGTCTAACAGACCCTACTATTTTACGTACGGCGCTCTTTATTCCAGATACGCTCTCTTTATTCGATGTTTTAGAGACCTTTAAGAGCACCGGCTCTGACTTTGCCATTATCGTTAATGAGTACTCATTAGTAGTCGGGGTGATTACCTTAAAAGATGTGATGAGCATTGTGATGGGTGAGCTGGTTACGGTAGATGAGCAGCCCATCGTACAACGCACCGAGAACTCTTGGTTGGTCGATGGTATGACCCCTATCGAAGATGTCATTCGCACCTTAGGTATCATAAACTTGCCAAACTCAGAAAACTATGAAACCATAAGTGGGTTCATGATGTATTCTTTGCGAAAAATACCTAAAAAAACCGACTTCATCGAACATGCTGGTTTTAAGTTTGAAATCCTAGATACTGAAAACCTTAAGGTCAATCAGTTACTGGTTACTAAAATCACTGAAGAGTAACGGCCTTAAGTCCATTCCTATAAGGACTTACCTGTTACTTGTAACACCCAAAGGTTAGGCGTCAACGCTGTCCTAAGTGCTACCGCCTAACCCTTATGCAATAGTCTAATATCTACCCGATATTTAATTATCAATTTGTATTGTTAAATACAAACTAAATCATTTAAACAGTCATCTCATACCCTTAGCACTTTGCTTTTTGTGGCTGAGTCATCACCCCCTGCCATGCCTAGATCAAAGGGCTATTCAAATGCTGGTAGGGGCTGCTTTTTTATAATCGACTTTATAAAAGGCTGTGCTATCGGTATGCCTATTTTTATGGTGCATTGTATGTCTAAACAAGTTTCTACCACGAGAAGCAATCTACCCTTTGCTTCCTTTTGGTCTGCTAGTGATGCACAGCAGCGCACAATGATTGTAGGTGTTTTACTGGCAGTATTGTCCAACCTTTTATTTGGTGTCCTTTATTTTTATAGTAGCTTACTGCAGCCCCTAACCGGTACTCAGGTCTTCATCTGGCGCATGCTGTCTATGTGGGTAGCCTTAGTAGGTTTCGTGGTGATAAGGGGCCGCTTAGGTTATCACCTAGATATCTTACGCAACTTAAAAACTTTTAAGCAGCGGGCTTGGCTGCTGTTACCTACCCCGATATTTTTTAGTCAACTTTGGCTATTTATGTGGGCCCCCATCAATGATCAAGGTGTACAGGTTGCGATGGGCTACTTTTTATTCCCGCTGATGATGGTGTTATTTGGCTATGTCTTTTTTGGTGAGCGATTAAGCAAACTACAATGGCTAGCTGTCGGCTTTGCCGTAGTGGGCATTAGCTTGGAGATGATGCGGACTCAAAGCGTCTCTTGGGCAACACTTTGGGTATGTGGCACCTACCCCATCTATTATATTATGCGTCGCCTTCAAGGGATTACCGCCATGACAGGGATGCTGGTTGACTTAACTTTATTTTTACCGATTGCCTTAGGCTATCTGCTGTTCGTGGCTCCTGAGAACCTAACCTTTGTGATGGGTTCAGGGATGTACCTGTTACTGGTCATCAGCCTTGGTGTGCTAAGTGTCTTGGCCCTAAAAACCAACTTAGATGCCAGTCAAATATTGCCAGTGAACGTGTTTGGCATGATGAGCTATCTTGAGCCGGTGTTTCTGTTTTTCTTAGCCATCACCGTCTTAGGGGACAGCTTTGAGATGGGGATGCTATACAGTTATGGTCTGATTTGGATAGGCATTATGTTCCTTATTGCCCATGGCGTTCGTCAGCTACGTGCCAATAGACGCAATAACAAGCCTTGGATGAAAGGGGCCCGTGTTAGCTAAATAGAGCACTTAACCTCTTATAACAGCCGCAGCGCCCTACTTACTAAAGCCCCTCTACCTAAAAGCCCTTCTATTATCTAGAATCGCTTTAGCTAGAGGGGCTTTTTTTAACCGCATGTATACGTTTTGGAACCTATTGATTATTGTTATTGTGAAGTCTAGTGTGTCACTATAAGGTCCTTTATCTTTAAAACTTAATCTTAAAATAATCACAAATTCATGGTCCAACCCCAAAGTTGACTACTGGTATTGCCGGAGCTTAAAGAATGAGCGTGTTACCTAAACAAAGCCCAACTCAATCAGAAAAAAAAGCGGATAATTTAAATTCAGCCTCCAATCGTCATTACAAATACTTAGTATTTATTGGTCGTTTTCAGCCGTTCCATATGGGTCATAAGGCCGTGGTGGATGAGGCTTTAAAAAGAGCCGAGAACGTCATCATGCTAATCGGTTCAGCCAATATGCCCAGAAGCCTTCGTAACCCTTTCACGGTTGAAGAGCGCTCGCAGATGATTAAAGGCGCTTACTCGGATGAGGACGCCGCTAGAATCCACTGTGTAGGTCTTGATGATGCGCTATACAATGACACCCGTTGGCTACAATATGTACAAGCTTCTATCAAGACAGTGACTCATGATTTGAGCGAAGACATTGCGTTAATTGGTCACTCCAAGGACAGCTCATCTTACTACTTATCTTTATTCCCAACTTGGGAGTCGATCTCTGTTCCCAATTACAAGAACCTATCTGCTACGCCCATTCGCGAAGGCTATCTTATGGGCGCCACCCCAACTGGTGAGCGCACCCCAGTGTCAACGCGTGAAGTTATGGATGCTTTCAAACAAACTGAAGACTACCAACACCTTCATGAAGAAGCTTGGTTTGTTGATGATTATATGAAGCAGTGGCGTGATGCCCCTTATCCCCCTACCTTTATGACCGCTGATGCTTTGGTAGTACAGTCTGGTCATATCTTACTGGTAGAGCGCCGAGGTATGCCTGGTCGAGGCCTGTGGGCACTGCCAGGAGGGTTTGTGGATCAAAAAGAAACCCTACTTGACGCTTGTATCCGTGAGTTGGCTGAAGAAACCAAGCTCGATGTGCCTGCCTCTGTGCTGTATGGCTCTCGTCATAGTCAGCATACTTTTGATGACCCTTACCGCTCATCACGAGGTCGCACTATCACCCATGCTTTTTACTTTAAATTAAAAAACGACCCCAAAGGCTTGCCTAAAGTGCAAGGGGGCGATGATGCTGCCAAAGCTTTTTGGCTCCCCTTGGCTGAGCTTGACTCCAAAAAGATGTTTGAAGATCACTATGCCATTATCACTAAGATGGTAGGTCTGTGATTTGATACTCTACTATCCTTTACAGCTAAGCCGATAGACGGTAAACCCCATTACGACACTTGAGGCTACTTGAGCTTACTTATTCTAGCCATTACGGCCTCAAGCTTATCTTTAATGTCGTTTCACCCCTCAGAGGAGCTCTGTAATGTACACCAGTAATTTGAATAATTTAATTCTAAACTCTGACAGCTACAAAACTTCGCACTGGCTACAATATCCCCCAGGCAGCGAATATATGTCGAGCTATGTCGAAGCCCGTAAAGGCGACTATGACGTGGTATTTTTTGGCTTACAAGCTTATATCAAAGAGTATCTTAGCAAGCCCATTACCACCGCAGATATTGAAGAAGCCGAGCAGGTCATTACCGCCCATGGTCTTCCTTTCAACCGCTCAGGCTGGGAGCGCTTAGTAGAGAAGCATGGCGGCTATCTGCCTATTAGAATTCAGGCCGTACCAGAGGGCAGTATTGTTCCTGTCTCTAACGTAGTGTGTCAGATTATCAACACCGATCCTGAATTTTATTGGCTACCTAGCTACTTAGAAACCTCTTTATTACGAGCCATTTGGTACCCCTCGACCGTATCAAGCTTATCTTATTACTGTAAAAACGTTATCAAGGCCGCATTAGATAAGTCAGCAGACAGTCAAGCTGGCCTGCCCTTTAAGTTGCATGACTTTGGGGCACGGGGTGCTTCAAGCTTAGAGTCTGTGGCTCTAGGCAGCTTGGCTCATCTGGTCAACTTCTCTGGCACTGACAGCATTACTGCCTTAGTTTCTGCCAGTCGCTGGTATGGTATGGATCAGGAGATGCCTGCTTTCTCTATCCCAGCTGCTGAGCACAGCACCATGACCGCTTGGGGCCGTGAACGTGAAAGCCAAGCCTATGCCAATATGCTAAAGCAATTTGGGGGTGAAGGTAATACGGTGGCAGTGGTCTCAGACAGTTACGACTTATGGAATGCCATTGATAACATTTGGGGCGATGAATTAAAGCAACAGATCGAAACCATGGGGGGCACTTTGGTCATTCGTCCTGACAGTGGCGATCCGGCTAAAGTGGTCCGTGAAGCCCTAGAGCGTTTGTCAGTCAAATTTGGCTACAGCGTAAACAGTAAAGGCTATAAAATCCTACCTGATTATGTGCGTCTCATCCAAGGCGATGGTATCAGCCCGCAAAGCCTAGGAAAGATACTACAGACAGTAATGAAGGCCGGCTTTAGTGCGGACAACGTCACCTTTGGTATGGGCGGTGGCTTACTACAACAAGTGACCCGAGATACCATGAGCTGGGCAATGAAAGCCAGCGCTATTCAAATTGATGGCGAGTGGAAAGATATCTTTAAAGACCCCATTACTAGCCGCTCAAAACGCTCGAAAAAAGGACGTTTGGCCTTGGTTAAAGACAATCAAGGTAACTTGAACACCATAAAAGAAGACAAGCTACAAAACAGTGCTGATAACTTACTACGCGATGTGTTTGTCGATGGTAAGCTACTGGTTGATGACACCTTAACTACCATTCGTCAGCGTACGGGCAGTTGGTAGGATTTAAAAGACCAGATAAAAACTAAAAAAGAGCTTCGTCATCTACTATGGCGAAGCTTTTTTATAGGTGGATTTAAATCTTTTGTCTGAGAAATAAAAGATACCACCTCAAAATACTCCCTAACAATAAGAACCCTGACAAAAGAGTAAAAAGCCGGACTAGTGGCTATGCTCTAGCCTGCAATTTTGAAATGTATTACACTCATAGCTCCCTAACACAGCCAAATACCCTTTATTTAAGTGAAAAACTTATGATTCCTTTACAACCCAAACACATCGCTTTAGCTCCTGTTTATCTCTATCAAGGTCTAAAACTAAAAAAGACGGCTTTAAGGCTGCCAGAAGCAGAGGGTGAACGTAGGGGCCGATTAACCCTTGCGGCAAATGACAATGCATTGGAAAACAGTCAAGTAAATGATAATGCATCACCAGATAAGCCTACCCTTAATATCATGCTACTAGGCGATTCTTCAGCAGCTGGCGTTGGGGTTAGCTCGCAGCAACAAGCGCTTGCCGGTCAACTGATTGAACAGCTGCAATTACTGCCACAGATTCAACAAAAATTCTCACAGCTAGAGTGGTCACTGCATGCCACCTCAGGCCATACCAGCTTCGATGCGCTACGTAGACTTTATGTGTTGCCCACACCCTCTACCCCTGTGGACATCATGATCGTAATGATTGGAGTAAATGACACCACGTCCAATGTCTCGACCACAAAATGGCAACAACAACTGCGCGAAATCATTAGCTTAAGTAAGCGTAAATTTGGGGCCAAACAGGTTATTTTCCCTTGCTTACCGCCGATGCAAAACATGCCAGCTATCCCTAGCCCTTTAAATAAATTAATGGGACAAAAAACACAGATAATGAATGAGAAGTTAATTCAGGTTTGTGAGCAATATGAGAAGGTGTTGGCTTTGCAGATTCAGGTGGAGGACAGTGAGCTAAAGAACCAAAACTTTTTTGCTGAAGATGGCTTTCACCCCAACTCAAACGCTTACTTATTGTTAGCAAAAAATCTGGCCAATACCATTTCTGAGCTGGTTTAGATAAGCCCTTTACGGCGCATGTGCTTGTACACCACGACCACTACCAGAACGTTTAGAAGAAGTACCACTAGCTTAAACCAATCAAAAGGACGAGCGATGAGGTAATAAATTTCAGCGGGTATGAAAACGCCGTAACCTAGCACACTAAACCAATACGCCCAGGTCTTGTCTGTCCATAGCCCATAGGCTTCGATGAAGCGTAGACTGGCATAACCAAAAATAAATAAAGTGAATAAAGCCCAGTTCTCAGACGCTTGCTGCGCCACTCGAGTAAGGGCCTCAACTTGTGTGCTAAATAAGGTGCCAAAATGTTGAACCCAAGCATTATTGGCCGACTGAATTAACAGCGGCACGTTATTATGCCAGGCCCATAAAGCAAGGGCAGTAACCACTGCCCCCACCCCTTTGATTACTTCATAAAAGGTAACTGCTTTAATTGAACCACTAACTTTAGTGGGCTCAGTCAAAATAGGTCTCCACCACCTTACCTTGTAAGGTCTGATTTAAGAAAGGCGTATTTTTACCTTTTGACAACATACTGTCTCGGGTAAGCTGCCACTCCTGGTTAGGATCAACCAACACCGCACCCCCAACTTGATGGTACTGCTCTTCAATGCCAGCAATTCGAGCAGGAGCCAAACAAATCTTCTCCACCAATTGCTCAGGGGTCAAGATATTATCTCGCACCAGTTTACAGCCTAGTGCCATAAAGGTATCGAAGTTTGAAATACCTGGAGTAGACTCCGCGAAAGGCGCTTGCTTGGCCGTGTCATTTAACGGCTCATGATGACTACAAATAGCATCGATAGTGCCATCTTGCAGACCTCTAATTAGTGCATTTTGGTCAGTGTTACTGCGTAGAGGAGGTATCACATAAGCCTGAGCATTAAAGCCTTCTAAATTGTCATCGGTTAAATGCAGCTGATGCATGGCCACATCACAGGTCACTGGCAGGCCTTGAGCTTTCGCCAAACGCATTAAACTAATAGAAGACTTACAAGTTAGCTGACTAAAGTGAGCTGAGATCCCTGTTTCTTCTACCATCAACAGCTGAGTCGACAAGGCAACGGTCTCTGCCAACCAAGGAATACCTTGTAAGCCATGGAAAGAGGCAATATAGCCTTCATGAGCTACGCCACCTTCTGATAGGCTGGGCTCATTGGGATAGAAAAACACCTTTAGGCCAAAAGTCGCAGCATACTCTAACGTACGCAGCATCACTAAATCATTGGTAAAGGGACGACCAGCATTGGTCACTGCAATACAGCCGCCTTTTTTAAGACCAGCAACATTGGCTGGGCGCTCCCCTTTTAGCTCTGCAGTTAGAGCGCCTAAGATATGCAGGTAGATGCCACCATCTTGCTTGGCACGTTCTCTTAAGCCTTTTAATAAGGAGCCGTTTTCTAATATAGGGTTAGTATCTGGCGGGGTAACCACGTGCAAAAAGCCATTGGCACGAGCCGCATGACCTTCTGTTTTTAAAGTACCGTGTTGTTGCAAGCCAGGTTCGCGTAAACGAGCACATAAATCCACCAGTGGCGGTAACAACCAGTGGTTTTCTTTGGCTTCGATCTTAGGCTGGGTAAACTCTTTAGGCAGTAAGTTAAGCATGATAAATCCAGTATTTTTTTTGTATGAGAAATAGACTTTTGTTTATGAGCTATAAGCAAGGGTAATTCAGTCAATGTCTGAATTTATAATAAGGCTTGCAACGCTTGATATTCACGTTGCCCTTGCATCGCCATAGACAATACAGCCATACGAATCGCGATGCCATTATTGACCTGCTTTAAAATTACTGACTGCGGACCGTCAGCAACCGTTGAGGCAATTTCCACTCCTCGGTTCATAGGTCCTGGGTGCATGACAATGGCGTCTGGCTTAGCTTTGGCCACACGTTCTGGAGTAATCCCATACTTCTTAAAATACTCCCCTGATGCCGCCATCAATGGAGAGCCAATGCGTTCATTTTGAATACGTAGCCCCATCAACACATCACAATCAACCACACCCTCATCGATATCCTCAAACACTTTAACCCCATAACGCTCAATTCCTTTTGGCAATAAGGTACGAGGGGCAATGACACGAATTTCTTTCACACCTAGGGTCTTTAGGGCAGCAATATCAGAGCGGGCCACACGAGAGTGTTTGATATCCCCAATAATGGCGACCGTTAGCTCTTCAAACGGACGAGGTGCTTCACGGTGAATGGTCAACATATCCAGCATGCCTTGGGTGGGATGGGCATGCCAACCATCACCGCCGTTAATAATAGCAATCTCTGGAGTTACCTCAGTTGCCATAAAGTGTGCCGCTCCAGAAGCTGAGTGACGCACCACGAATATGTCTGCCGTCATCGCCTGAAGATTCCACAAGGTATCACGCAGACTCTCGCCTTTTTGAGTGCTAGAGCGGGCAATATCAATATTTAGAACGTTGGCACCCAGACGCTTTTCGGCCACTTCAAATGTGGTACGAGTACGGGTTGAGGGCTCAAAGAACAGGTTCATAACCGTACAGCCATCAAGCTCAGGGCTGTTAATTAGTTGGCCATTGGCATCAAAAAAAGATTCAGCTTTAGCAATAATTGCTTTCAACTGTTCACGACTTAAGCCTTCAATACCCAAAAAATGACGGATATGACCGTCTTCATTTAATTGGGGTTTACTCAATGAGGCATTCATTCTTGCCGTTGTCGAGTCAAAGTTAGCAGATAGGGTCGACTGTGACGGATGTCCAGCCTCAGGTTTCTGTGTTGAGTCAGTCATGGCAGTTAGAGGTATCCTTTATGAGCAGATGGGTGGTTGGGCGGGTAAAACTAGGGCCAAACCGTATTAGATTGTACAATCCATTATCAGGATTATTCTTTATATCGGCTATTATAGTTAACTTGCACAAGAAATATTGCATGGTTTTTGCTACACTTTGCGCAGACGCATTACTGCTAATTATAGTCAGTAGTTTTAGAGAGTCTGAAAGTCACTTTTTTATACCAAAACAAAGCACAAGTGGCCGTCTTTAACCCACATCATACTGGGTTATCAGAAGCTGGTATAGTTTAGCTGATTTGCTGCCTTTCAAAAAGTGACCGTATTGATTTTCTCGTACTAAATTTATGTAAAAAAATTCATTGATAGACAAACCCTCTACTTCCCGACCCTTGGTTAAAGGAATGCATGATGACTACGCTTAACGACTACTTCCAAAGTTACCTAACGGCCACTTCTGCAGACAGCAGTGAAAAATCTGCTGTCATTGATGTGATTAACACCATTACCACGGTTGGTAAAGAGATTACAGAGCTTCTACGCAAAGGGGCTTTGGCAGATATTCATGGTGAAGCTGGTGCTGAAAACGTACAAGGTGAACAACAAAAGAAACTGGATGTTATTGCTAACGACTTATTGCTAAACGCCCTAACCGCTAATGAGCACTGTGCTGGTGTGGCCAGTGAAGAGCTTGATGATGCTACTCCTGCCAATGAATCAGGTGAGCTTTTGGTTTTATTTGACCCGTTAGATGGTTCATCAAATATTGATATTAACATGCCTACCGGTACCATCTTCTCTATCCTACCGCATATCAATAAAGGTCAGGCGGCTAAAAATGCTGACTTCCTACAAAAAGGCACTGAGCAACTTGCAGCCGGTTACTTACTCTACGGATCATCAGCGATGTTGGCGTTCACCTTCTCTGACGCTTTAGACGCCAATAATGATGGCGTGGTAATGTTTAGCTTAAATCCAACCACGGGTGAGTTTGAACTGGTTAAAAAGAACATTACTATTGATGAAGACACCAAAGAGTATGCGATTAATGCTTCTAACGCGCGCCATTGGTTGCCACCTATGCAGCAGTACATCAATGAGCTATTAGCCGGAACGACTGGTCCACGTGGTAAGAACTTTAACACCCGTTGGGTAGCGGCTATGGTGGGTGATGTGCACCGTATCTTGTGCCGTGGTGGTATCTTCATTTATCCAAAAGATACCAAAGACCCAAACAAAGCCGGCAAACTGCGCTTGATGTATGAAGCCAACCCAATGAGCCTACTTATTGAACGTGCAGGCGGCGCTTCTACCGATGCCGTTAATCGCATTATGGATTATGAGCCAACCGATATCCACCAGCGTGTGGCGGTTGTACTGGGCGCAAAAAATGAAGTTGAACAGGTGCAGAAGCTACATCAACAAGCTTAATTAGCCTTATTTTATGCCTATAAAGGTCAACCTAATCCGGGTTGGCCTTTTTTATTTCAAAACTCCATCACTTCATTTGCCACTAGGTGTGTTACCCTACACCCTATATGTTTGATCTTTGTCTACCTGACTGTTTATATAGACAGCTGTACAGATAGACATACCATCCGATCACAGCCATATATTTTAATATCTAAATCAAATGAGCAAATAATGACCGACGCAATCAGCAACAAATTTTCTAATAACCCAGTTATTACTTCAGACAAAAACCCAACGGCAAAGTTAGCAAAAGCCTTGCTAACACAATCACGCCAACGTAAAAAAGCAGGTCAAACTGTCCTTGAGGGTGTCCATCTTATTGAAGCCGCCCTTCAAGCCAATCATTTACCTCAGCAAATTATCATCTCGTATAGTGGTCTATCTCATCCAGAGGTTCAGGCATTACTGGCCTCTCTTAATGACTACAACCTTGATAACCGACTCACTGTGGTCAGTGACAGTGTTTACCAAGGTATTACTACCTTAGGTAATGGCGTTGAAATTATGGCCATTGTGGACGTGCCAGAGCACAATTTACATACCTTAAAGTCGCCTATTACCACAGACTGCTTAATCTTAAATGATGTGCAAGACAATGGTAATGTTGGCACTTTATTACGTACCGCCGCTGCAGTGGGTATCAAAAACATCATCTGTACCAAAGGCAGCGCCCAAGCGTGGTCACCAAAAACGATGCGTGCCGGTATGGGAGCACAGTTTGGTCTTACTATCTATGAAGGTATTGAGGCCGATGAAGTCTTGAGCTATTTAAGACTACCAATCTATGCGACCAGCTCTCACACAGATAATATTATCTATAAGCAAAATCTAAATCGTCCAGTAGCTTGGGTGATGGGCCACGAAGGTCAAGGCGTGTGTGAAGACATTATGAAGCAAGCTACCCCAGTGGCACTGCCTCAGCCTAATGGTCAAGAAAGCTTAAATGTGGCCATTGCTGGTGCTTTATGTATGTATGAGACCTTGCGTCAGAGACAGTATGCTGATTAGTTAATCACTGTCTTATAAGTACAAAAAAGGGAGGGTCTATTTTGAACTGAACCCCATAAGTTGGACACAACTTATGGGGTATTTTTATGCGTTACGACCTAGACTTTAAGATAAAAGTCATAGCATACTATAGGCAAGGAC